>JAHFVB010000051.1 GCA_023264755.1 Mycobacterium sp.
GGACGAAGAAGCTCTCCTCGTTGTAGTTCGTGTCGACGAACCAGCAGGTGATCACCCACCGTGGCGAAACACGACCACACCTTCACGTCGTCGGGATTGCGCCCCGCCCGCTCGGCGGACTCCTTGACGATCTTGACCGCGCGCTGCAGCGTCTCGGGCGTGAAGTAGGTGTGGAGGATGACGTCGTCGAACTCGCGCCCGCCCAGCGCCAGGGTCTGCGGACCGAAGGCCACCAGCGCGAGTCGGATGTCCTCGCGGAAATCGGGATCCAGGAACAGCAGCTGGTACTTGCCGATGGGTCCGTCGTGGTTGAAGATCACCTCGCCGTGCCACAGCCGGCGCATCACCTGCGCGAAATCCTCCATCTGCGCGGTGGTCACCGACGGCACGCCGAAGGCGCCGTACATCGCCGCGACGCCGCGGCCGAGACCGAGTGTGAAGCGGCCGCCGGACAGCCGATGCATCGTGGTCGCCCACGAGCCGGTGATCAGCGGATGGCGCGTGTTGTGATTCGTTGCGGCGGTGGCGATCTGCATCCGGGTGGTCACCGCCAGCGCCGCACCCGAGAGCGAGGACGCCTCCTTGACATTCCAGCGCTCCGAGATGAAGCCCGTCCCGAAACCGAGCTCCTCGCCGCGGCGGGCCTCGCCCATCAAGGCGGCCGGCCCCTCGCCTCCCGCACCGGCCAACAGATAGAAGCCCAGCTCGTCGAGGACTCTGTCGTCCCCACGCTCGCTTCCGTGCTGACCCGCTGGATCACTCATCCCCGAGCCCGACTACGTACCCGTCCAGTTCGGCTTGCGCTTCTCCGCGAATGCGGTCGCACCCTCCATGGCGTCCTTGGACGAAAAGACCGGCATCACCAGCTCGCCCTGCTTCTTCCACATCTCGTCCTCGGTCCAGCCCGCGGACTTGACGATGATCTCCTTGGTCACCGCCACCGCCAGCGGGCCGTTGGCCGTGATGCGCTCCGCCAACGCCAGGGCACCCTCGAGCGCACCACCGGGCTCGGTGAGCACGTTGACGAAACCCCACTGCGCCGCCGCCTCGGCAGTGAAGCTGTCGCCGGTAAGCGCCAACTCCAGCGCCTTCTGATAAGGAATGCGGTGCGGTAGCCGCAGCAGCCCGCCACCCGCGGCGACGAGTCCGCGCTTGACCTCCGGGATGCCGAACTTCGCATCCTTGGCGGCCACGACCAGGTCGGTCGCCAATACGAGCTCGGTTCCGCCGGCCAACGCATAGCCCTCGACGGCGGCGATGACCGGCTTGCGCGGCGGCCGCTCGGTGAACCCGATGCCGCGCCCCGGTATGGCGGGCACCTCACCCGCCATGAACGCCTTGAGATCCATTCCCGCACAGAAGTTGCCACCCGCGCCGGTCAGGATGGACACCGACAGTTCCGGTGTGTCGTCTAGCTCGTCCATCGCATCGGCAAGGCCTTGCGCCACCGCGAGATTGAATGCGTTTCGGGCTTCCGGCCGGTTGATGGTGATGACCAGAGTGCGCCCACGGCGCTCGGTGAGAACTTCGTCGGACACGTGAGGCCCCTTTGCCAGTCGTTTCCCGCACCTTACTAGATGCATTCGCGGACCTGCGGAGCCCCTGTCCGGGACCGTGACCCCAAGCAATGCCAGCCTCAAATCGATTGCGGAACAACGTGTTCGACGATCATGAACCGGCAAGCAACGCGATTGCCCGACACCTCCCGAACGAGGTGCCCGGAAGGGCGGTCGTCAGCTGCGACGACCCACCCGAACCGACGCACAAGGTGGCCGGTCATCGGGCGAGCCGCGGCTGGTTGGCCTTCGGACGCCAGCCGGGCCGCCGAAGCTGTTGCACATGTGTCAATTAATATGGCGCCATGGCCGAGCACCGCAGAAGGCTCTCCCCCGACGATCGCCGAAACGAATTGCTCGCGTTGGGCGCAGAGGTCTTCGGCCACCGCCCGTACGACGAGGTCCGCATCGACGAGATCGCCGAACGGGCGGGCGTCTCACGGGCGCTGATGTACCACTACTTTCCCGACAAGCGCGCGTTCTTCGCCGCCGTCGTCAAGGCCGAGGGCGACCGGCTGTTCGAGGCCACCAACACCCCGGCGGAACCTGGACTCAGCCTGTTCGAGCAGTTGCGCGCCGGCGTGCTCGCCTACCTGGAGTACGACGAGACGCACCCGCACGGCGCCTGGGCCTCCTACATGGGCATGGGGCGCTCCGATCCGATGCTGCGCGGTATCGACGACGCCGACAACGAGCGCCAGGCCAACCGCATCATCGTGCGGCTCAACGCCGAGCTCGGCGAGTTGGACCCAGAACGGGAAGGCAAGCTGCGGGTGATCGTCTACGGCTGGCTGGCCTTCACCTTCGAGCTGTGCCGTCAGCGCGTCCTCGACCCGGCGATGGACGCCGGCTACCTGGCCGATGCGTGCGCGCACGCGCTGCTCGACTCCGTCGCCCGCATCCTCGAGTAGCCGCTGGCCCCGTCGCGCCCCGTCGCGTTTGTGGAGTATTTCCGGCGCTCACCGCCGCGCATACTCCACAAATCGCGGGGTGCGGCGGGTGGACCGCGGGTGGTCGGCGCGGGTTGTCGGTGGGTGAGGGCACGATGAGGAGGTGGCCCGAACGCCCGCCGACCCGCTAGCCCGCTTCAGTGACCTGACGCGGGAGTGGTTCGACGGCACCTTCCCCGCGCCCACCGCTGCTCAGGCCCAGGCGTGGGCCGCCATCGCCGCAGGTCACCACACGCTCGTCATCGCCCCCACCGGGTCGGGCAAGACGCTGGCGGCGTTCCTGTGGGCCATCGACCAACTCGCGGCGGAACCGCCCCGCCCGGCCAAGGCGGGCACCCGCGTGCTCTACGTGTCGCCACTCAAGGCGCTCGCCGTCGACGTCGAGCGCAACCTCAGCACGCCCTTGACCGGCATTTCGCGCATCGCCGAACGACTGGGCCTGCCCGTCCCGAAGATCACCGTCGGGGTGCGCTCCGGAGACACGCCGCCCGCCGCGCGCCGGGCACTGATCACCAATCCCCCCGACATCCTGATCACCACCCCGGAATCGCTGTTCCTCATGCTGACCTCGGCGGCGCGCGACACGCTGACCGACGTCCACACGGTGATCGTCGACGAAGTGCACGCGGTGGCCGCCACCAAGCGCGGAGCACACCTGGCGCTGTCCCTCGAGCGCCTCGATCAGCTCTTGCCCAAGCCCGCCCAGCGCATCGGGCTCTCGGCCACCGTCCGCCCGCCCGAGGAGGTGGCCCGCTTCCTCGGCGGGCTCGCCCCGACCACCATCGTCGCCCCACCGGCGACCAAGACCTTCGACCTGTCGGTCCAGGTGCCGGTGCCGGACATGACCAATCTCGAGCACAACACCATCTGGCCCGACGTCGAGCAGCGCATCGTCGACCTGATCGAGTCACACCACTCGTCGATCGTGTTCGCCAACTCGCGCCGGTTGGCCGAACGACTCACCGCTCGGCTCAACGAGATTCACGCCGAGCGGACCGGCATCGAACTCCCCAACGAGCGCAACAAGCAGGTGGGCGGCGGGTCACCGGCCCACCTGCTCGGCAGCGGCCAGACCTACGGGGCCGCCCCGTTGCTGGCCCGCGCGCACCACGGTTCGGTCAGCAAGGAGCAACGCGCCCAGGTCGAGGACGACTTGAAGAGCGGCCGGCTCAAGGCCGTGGTCGCAACCTCGAGCCTCGAGTTGGGCATCGACATGGGCGCCGTCGATCTCGTCATCCAGGTCGAGGCCCCACCCTCGGTGGCCAGCGGCCTGCAGCGCATCGGCCGCGCCGGCCACCAGGTCGGCGAGATCTCCCAAGGCGTGCTGTTCCCCAAGCATCGCACCGACCTCATCGACTGCGCCGTCACGGTGCACCGCATGCTGGCCGGCGAGATCGAGACCATGCGGGTGCCCGCCAATCCCCTCGACATCCTGGCCCAGCACACCATCGCGGCGGCGGCGCTGGATCCGCTCGACGCCGACCACTGGTTCGACACCGTGCGCCGCAGCGCACCGTTTGCGACGTTGCCGCGCAGCGCCTTCGAGGCTACCCTCGACCTGCTGTCCGGCAAGTACCCGTCGACCGAGTTCGCCGAACTGCGCCCGCGGCTGGTGTACGACCGCGACCACGGGCTGCTCACCGCGCGCCCTGGGGCTCAGCGGCTGGCGGTCACCTCGGGCGGCGCCATCCCCGACCGCGGCATGTTCACCGTCTACCTGGCCACCAATGCCGAATCCGAAAAGCCATCTCGGGTAGGCGAACTCGACGAGGAAATGGTGTACGAGTCCCGGCCGGGCGACGTCATCGCGCTGGGCGCCACCAGCTGGCGCATCACCGAGATCACCCACGACCGGGTACTCGTCGTTCCCGCGCCCGGCCAACCGGCCCGGCTTCCGTTCTGGCGGGGCGACAGCGTCGGCCGCCCCGCCGAGCTCGGCGCCGCGATCGGAGCGTTCACCGGGCGGCTGTCGAAACTGGGCCCGGCCGAGTTCGAAGAGCAATGCCGGGCAATCGGTTTCAACGACTTCGCCACCGACAACCTGCGCCAACTACTCGACGAACAACGCCAGGCGACCGGCACGGTGCCCACCGACACCACGCTGCTCGTCGAACGATTCCGCGACGAGCTGGGCGACTGGCGGGTCATCCTGCACTCCCCCTACGGCCTGCGGGTACACGGCCCCCTGGCGCTGGCCGTGTCCCGCCGGCTGCGGGAGCGCTACGGCATCGACGAGAAGCCGACGGCCTCCGACGACGGCATCATCGTGCGTCTGCCCGACACCGAGGACGCCCCACCCGGGGCCGACCTGTTCGTGTTCGACGCCGACGAGCTCGAGCCCATCGTCACCGCCGAAGTGGGCGGCTCGGCACTGTTCGCGTCGCGCTTTCGGGAATGCGCAGCGCGGGCGTTGCTGCTGCCGCGGCGTCACCCCGGCAAGCGCTCGCCGCTGTGGCACCAACGTCAGCGCGCCGCTCAACTGCTCGACGTGGCCCGCAAGTACCCGGACTTCCCGATCGTGTTGGAGACGGTGCGCGAGTGCCTGCAGGACGTCTACGACGTTCCGACGCTGACCAGCTTGATGAGTTCCATTGCCCAGCGCCGCATTCGAGTGCTCGAGGTCGAGACCGCCACCCCCTCGCCGTTCGCGGCCTCGCTGCTGTTCGGCTACGTCGGCGCCTTCATGTACGAGGGCGACAGCCCGCTGGCCGAGCGGCGCGCGGCGGCGCTGTCACTCGACAGCGTGCTGCTCGCCGAGCTACTCGGGCGCGTGGAACTGCGGGAGCTGCTCGACCCCGCAGTCATCGCCTCCACCATCAGCCAGTTGCAACACCTGACCTCCGAACGGGCGGCGCGCGACGCCGAAGAGGTGGCCGACCTACTGCGTCTGCTGGGCCCGCTGACCCAGGCCGAGCTCGCGCAGCGGTCCAGCGCGGCGGACATCGGCGGCTGGCTGGAGGGCCTGCGCGCGGCGCGGCGCGCGTTGACGGTGACCTTCGCCAACCACACGTGGTGGGTGGCCATCGAAGACGTCGGGCTGCTGCGCGACGGCGTCGGAATCGCCGTCCCCATGGGAGTGCCGGCCAGCTTCGTCGAATCGGTCTCCGACCCGCTCGGCGAGCTGCTCGGCCGGTACGCCCGCACCCACGGCCCGTTCACCACGGCCGACGCCGCCGACCGGTTCGGGCTCGGCGTGCGGGTGGCCGCCGACGTGCTGGGCCGGATGGCGGTCGACGGCAAGTTGGTGCGCGGCGAATTCACCTACGAGACCGCCCCGCCCAGCGCACCGGGCCGGCTGGACGCCGAGCAGTGGTGCGACGCCGACGTACTCAAGATCTTGCGCCGCCGCTCGCTGGCCGCGCTGCGGGCACAGGTCGAGCCGGTCAGCACCGCCGCGTTCGCCCGCTTCCTGCCGGCCTGGCAGCAGGTCGGCTCGGAACGCGTCGCCGGGATCGACGGGCTGCTGTCGGTGATCGAACAGCTCGCGGGGGTGTCGATGCCCGCCTCCGCCATCGAGCCGCTGATCTTCGGGCAACGCGTACGGGACTACCAACCGGCCATGCTCGACGAACTGCTGGCCTCCGGCGAGGTGACCTGGTCGGGCGCGGGCTCCATCGGCAGCGGGGACGGCTGGATCGCGTTTCACTCCGCCGAGACCGCGCCGCTGACGCTGACCCCGCCCAGTGAGCTCGAGTTCAGCGACGTCCACCGCGCGATCCTGGACGTGCTCGGCCCCGGCGGCGGATACTTCTTCCGCCAGCTGACGGCCGCGGCCGGACCCGACGAGCCGGTGAAACAGGCGCTGTGGGAGCTCATTTGGGCCGGCTGGGTAACCGGTGACACGTTCGCGCCGATTCGCACGCTGTTGGCCGGTCCCGGTCGCCGCGGAGGTGCACACCGCCAACGTCAACGTCCGCCCCGGCTCAGCAGTTATCGAGTCATGCACGGACAAGCCCGCACTTCCGACCCGACCGTCGCGGGGCGTTGGTCAGCGCTGCCTCCCGCCGAACCCGATTCGACGATCCGGGCCCACTTCCAGGCGGAGCTGCTGCTCAATCGGTACGGCGTGCTGACCAAGGGCGCCGCCGATGGAGTGCCCGGTGGATTCGCAATGCTGTACAAGGTGCTGACCGCGCTCGAGGACGCGGGCCGCTGCCAACGCGGGTACTTCGTCGAATCACTCGGCGGCGCGCAGTTCGCGACCGCCTCCACCGTCGATCGGCTCCGCACCTACCTCGACGGCGTGGACCTCGAGCGACGGGACTACGACGCGGTCGTGCTGGCGGCCACCGATCCGGCGAACCCCTACGGAGCCGCGCTGCCCTGGCCGACCGACGAGCAGGGCGGCCACCGTCCCGGGCGCAAGGCCGGCGCGCTCGTCGTGTTGGTGGACGGCGAACTGACCTGGTTCCTCGAACGCGGGGGGCGCTCGCTGTTGTCGTTCTCGTCGGACCCGGGCGCGCACGGCGCGGCGGCGGCCGCCCTGGTGCAACTGGTCGGGGCGGGCCGGCTGCCGGCGCTGCTCGTCGAGAAGGTCGACGGCGTCGCGGTGCTAGCACCCAACCCGGACGATCAACACGCCGCGGTGCACGACGCGTTGCTGGCGAGCGGGTTCGCGCGCACCCCGCGCGGGCTGCGGTTGCGCTGAGCTCGGTCCGCTGAACCGCTGGACCGCTGGACCGCTGGACCGCTGGACCGCTGGACCGACATTGACATCTTCCCAGGTCAAGGCACCTGAGGACGGCTTCGAGGTGAGCTGCTTCAACGAATTTGCTTCAATGGATTGTCGTGAAGTTCGTCGACCTAGAACCCCGTCGCGGCCCAGCGCTCACTAGCCCGTTCACCGCCGACTGCATGCGTCCGGCCGCGCCCCACCCCGTCCACCGGAGCTGCACATGGCGCTGAAGACCGACATCCGCGGAATGGTCCACATCTACCCCGACTACTTCGTGGTCGGCCGGGAGAAGGTCCGTGAGTACGCCAAGGCCGTCAAGTCGACCGATCCCGCCAACTACGACGAGCAGCTCGCCGCCGAGCTCGGCCACCCGAATCTGTTGGCTCCGTTGACGTTCACCTCGGTGTATGCCCTGCTAGTCCAGCAGGACTTCTTCCGGCACGTCGACGTCGGCATCGAAACGATGAACATCGTGCAGGTCGATCAGCGGTTCGTCTACCACAAGCCGATCCATCCGGGCGACAAGTTGTGGGCCCGGCTCGAGATCCACTCGGTCGAGGAACGATTCGGTGCCGACATCGTCGTGACCAGGAACGTCTGCACCGACGAAGACGGCGACCTCGTCATCGAGGCGTTCACCACGCTGATGGGCCAGCAGGCCGGCGAGACCGTGGCGTTGGGGAGTCTCCAGCGCGGCGCCTGAGAATGGCAAAAATGACAAAAGTCGGTTCGGGTGACGCCATACTGAGCCCATGGTCTCGCTCATCGTTCACGCCATCCTGGGTGTTCTGGTCATCGTCTGGATCGTGCGGGCCAACCCGCAGCTCTTCGCGCGGCCCCAGGGCGGGGCCGCCTTCTCGCCGCTGGAACTCGCCTTCTACCTGATCGGCCTCGCGTCGATTGCCCTCGGCTATTACTTCAACCACCAATTCGTCGCCCAGTACGCCGTGGCCGGCGGCAACCCCTTCTGGGGCCCCGGCAGCTGGCAGCAGTTCATCGCACTCGGCTACGTGAACCCCGCGGCGGCCTCGGCCAGCCAGGACTACACGATCATCAACGTGATCCTGTTGCCGTTGTTCACCATCGTCGACGGGCGCAGGCGCGGCATCCGTCGACCGTGGCTGTTCTTCGTGGCCAGCCTGTTCACCAGCTGCGCGTTCTCCTACGCCTTCTACTTCGCGGCCATCGAACGTCAACGTCGCCACCAGCAGACCGCCACATCGCTCGACACGGTGCCCACCGGCTCGTAACCAGCGCCCGCGCGGGGAACACCACCGGGGCCGCCGGCGTTGCACCGCATCGTGAGCGATGCCCTGATCACCACCCCGTTCGGATTCCACTCGACCGCCGCGGAGGTGATCGCCGGCGTCGACCTGTCGGGCCGGCGCGCCATCGTCACCGGGGCCTCGTCGGGCCTAGGCGTGGAGACGGCGCGCGCGTTGGCCGGAGCCGGAGCTGCCGTCACCCTGGCCGTTCGAGATACCTCGGCGGGCGAACGAGTCGCCGCTGATCTCGGTGGCGCCGTCGACGTGGCCGCGCTGGACCTGAGCGACCCGGTCAGCGTGCAAGCCTTCGTCGACGCGTGGACCGGACCGCTGCACATTCTGGTCAACAATGCCGGGGTGATGGCCATCCAGGACCTCGTGCTTTCGGTCAGCGGGCACGAAATGCAGTTCGCGACCAATCATCTCGGTCACTTCGCCCTGGCGGTCGGACTGCACGACGCCCTGGCCGCGGCCGGCGGCGCGCGGATCGTCTCCGTCAGCTCCGCTGGGCACCTGCGCTCCCCCGTGATCTTCGACGACATCGACTACGCGTTTCGCGCGTACGACCCCTTCGGCGCCTACGGCCAGTCCAAGACCGCGAACGTGCTGTTCGCGGTCGAGGCCACGCGGCGCTGGGCGTCCGACGGCATCTTCGCCAACGCGTTGATGCCAGGAGGGATCGCCACGCCGCTGCAACGCCACCTGCCGCCCGATTACGCCACGCAGGCGTTGCAGCAGTTTCGCGAAGCCGGCTCGGACTTCAAGAGCGTCGAACAGGGTGCCGCGACGTCGACGCTGCTGGCCGCCTCGCCATTGTTGGACGGCATCGGTGGGCGCTACTTCGAAGACTGCAACGAGGCCAACGTGGTCTCCCGCCGCGGCGGGCCCGGCCAGGGCGGCGTCGCGCCCTACGCGCTCGACCCGGCCAATGCCGAACGGCTGTGGGAAGTCTCGCTGGAGCTCACGAATCTCAGCTGACCCTCCGGAACCAGCTGCACCAGGAGCCAGGTCGGAGGGCGCTTTGCGTAGGGCGCCCGCTAGTTGGCCGGTGCGGGATGCGCGCGGTAGAACTCGAGGTGGCGGCGCGCGGACTGCTCCCACGTCAACGACGCCGCCAAGGCCCGGCCGCCTGGCCGCGCCCGCCCCTGGGAAAGCGCTTCGGCGAGAGCCGCGGCGAACTCCCCGGGAGTCGACGCGTAGCTCACCGTCTCGCCGAATACCTCACGCAACACGGGCAACTCACGCGTGACGACGGGCCGGTCGGCCGCCAGCGCCTCCATGGCTGCCAACCCGAACCCCTCCTTGGTCGACGGGAAGGCGAACGCCGCCGATGCGGCGACCAGGCTGGGCAGGTCGTCATCCTCGACCGCTCCGAGGATGACGGGCTCGACGCCGAGCTCGACACACCGGGCGTCGAACGCTGCGCGGTACTCGCGGTAGTCGAACAACGTCTCGCCGCCCGCGATGACCAGCCGAACATCCGGAAATTGTTGCCGTAGTTCGTGATACGCCGAAATCAAGTCGATGGTGCCCTTGCGCGGTTCGATGCCGCCAACGGCCAGCACGTAGCGGCCCAGCCGTTCACGCCAGCGCTCCCGAGCAGCCGTGGCGGCGGGATCGTCGGCAGCTGCGTCGATGAAGCGTTGCGCCCGAACGCCATTCGGGATGACCGTGGGCGACAGTCCCCACCCCGCCCGGACCTCTGCAGCGACGGCCGCCGACACGCAGATGCGGGCGTAGGGCTGCACCACCGCCTTCTCGTGGCACTCCACCAGCACCGGCGTGGTGAACTCGTCGAGGTGGTGAATGGTGCGGACACAGGTGCCCACCGCGTTGGCACTGATGCAGTCCTGAGCGTGCACGACGTCGTATTCGTCCGGGGTGAAGGCGGTCCGCATCAACTCGATCGACCGCACGATCCGGTCGGTCACCGACTCCTCGCCGCGGTCGGGAAAGTCCACCAGCCGGACCCGCACCCGCGGATCGACGTCGCGGAAGAAGCCGCGGTCGCCCTGGCGGGCCAACGACCACACCGTCACGTCGACACCCAACTCGGCCAGGGCCTCCGCGAGGTTGAGCGTGTGCACCACGCCACCGCGGGGCTTGGTCGAGTAGGTGAGCAAGGCGACGCGCACGGTCAGGTCCTCGGAGGAGCGCTCGCGCGGAGCCCGGCGGGACCCAACCGGGTGTCGTAGGCATCGGTCCGCCGCTCGGCCAGGTGATTCAACACCTTTCTGGCCCTGGCGATCTCGGCTTCGACGTCGAGAGTGACCTTGGCCAAGCCGCCCTTGGAACCGGTGCTGGCCAACACGTCACCACCCGGCCCCACTACCTTGGCCTGACCCAGGAACCGCAGCGAACCCATCACGCCGGTCTGGTTCGACGACACCACCACCACCTGATTCTCGGCGGCGCGAGCACAGTCGTAGAGGTCGAAGAGCCTGGACTGCCGGTCGGCCGGCAGCCGCGAGGCGCGGTCGGTCACGCTGGCCGGCCACGCCGAGAGCGCGGCGATGACCTGCGCGCCGTCCAGAGCCAGGGCGCGCGCCGATTCCGGGAAGGTCTTGTCGTAGTCGATGAGCATGCCCAGCCGTCCCACCGGGGTGTCGAAGGCGGCGAACGAGTCGCCCGCCAGATAGGCCAGGCCCTCGCCGGCCGGTTGGTGCACCTTGCGGTGGATGCCCAGCACCCCATCCCCCGACACGCAGATGGCCGCGTTGTACCGGCCCGCCCCGGCCGCTTCCGCGTAACCCACGCAGACCGTCATCGGCCCGGCAGCGGCGATGACGGCCGCCAGCTCGGGGCCATCGGGATCCAGCGCGGGCGGTTGGTCGTGCGGATCAGGCGCCAGCAGGTCACCGAGATAGCCACCCAGGCAAGCATCGGGGAACACCAGCAACTCGACGCCCTCCCGGGCGGCCGAATCGATGATGCCGACGACCTTCGCCACCCCGCGGTCGACGTCCCGACCGAAGTTCCCGGCGATGGCACCGATGGTCACCAGTGTCATCGCCCGGCCGCTCCGCGCGAACCCACCGCAGCCAAGTCAGGCCCTGCCCAACCCGGTCACGTCCCGCGCGACGGCCGTCGTCGTGACACCGTCGGGCCAGCGCAGCCGGACGCCGCGCTCGCCGGTCAGCCGGCCACACGTCGCAGTGACCACCCCGTCGGGAGCCCCCGCCCGCGTCGCACCCGGCCGATCGGCCGTCAACATGGCGTAACCCGGGAAGCAGGTCAGCCAGTCGCCCATCTCGGCGCCGGCTGGCCGCGGCACCCGGGCCACGTCCAGTTCGGCCCCGGTGCCGCTGGCCTCCGCCAACATCCCCACGGTCCCGACGACCCCGGCCATGCTGACGTCCTTGGCCGCCCGCGGCGCCATCCGAGCCACCAGGGTCGAGAGCTCGGCCAACTCGTCCGGGCCGCGAGTGCTACTCGAATCCCATTGCCTGCCATGATGACCCGCCCGCCAGCCGCCGTTCAGATCGGCGGTCAGCCGCAGCGCGTCGCCCGCCGCTCCACCACCGGCGGGAATCGGGCGCGAGGTGCGTCCGAACGCCGTCACGGCCAGTGCGGCCGGCACCCCCAGTTGGGTATGGCCGCCCAACACCGGAATCCGCCAGGCCTGCGACGCCCGTGCCAGGCCGCGCACGATGCGCGTCAACAGCGAGCGGGTGGGCGCACCGACGGCGTCCAGCAGACCGGTTGGCGCAGCGCCCATCGCCGTGAGGTCGTTGACGTTGACCAGCACCGAACACCACCCCGCCCACTCCGGATCGCGTTCCACCATCGACGGAATGATTGCATCACACGCGGCGACGATGTCGCTTTCGGGGAGCGGCACGCCGTCGTCGCCGAGGAAGCCGGTGGGCCCGAGCCCACCCGGCACGCTCTGCAACGGGGCCAGGGCGTCGCCGAGGAACGACTTGGTCGCATCGGCCAGGCGCTGCATCCGGTGAAGCGGCCAGCGCACCAGCGCGTGCGGTTGGCCCGCCACCAGGCATTCGCCGTGGTGCTCCCAGCCGAGCGCCCCGAACAACCCCGCGTAGCGGCGCTGCACGGTGGCCTCGAACCGCAGTACGCCCGCGGATTCGGCGTGCGCGCACGCGGCCCTCACCAGCGCCGGGCCGACGCCGGTGGACCGGGCGGGCGCGACGGTGACCAGTCGACTGCCCGTCCACCAACCGAGGTCGGGAGCGCATACCGGGGCCAGTCGCACCCCGCCGAGCACGGTTCCGTCGGGGGCCGTCGCGACCAACACGACGGTGCGCGGATCGTCGTCGACGTCGTCGGAGTCGGTGCGCGCGAAGAGCTTCTGATCGACCACGAAGGCTTCGTGACGCAACCGCCGGTAGTCGGCGAGCTCGGCCGGGCCGGCCGGATGGATCAGGAAGCCCGGTGCGGGGGCCGCGTGCGCGCGGGTCCCCGCGAGGATCGACAGTTCCCGACGGCGTTGGTGCGCTTCGGCATTCGTCGGATTCATCGCGCTCACCCACCCACGCTCTGCAGCATGCTGCACGCTCCGCAGGCCGCGCAGCCGGCCTTCTGAGCCGCGCCCGTCATGTCGGCCAGCCGAAGCGCGGCGGCGACCTCGCGGGACGCCTTGTCGACCGTGGCCGCATCCGGAGCCCGCGCCCCGTCGACGTCGACCGCCAGCGTGCCGGGGTGCGGCCGGAACGGCACCACGAAGGGGTAGACGCCCATCGCAATCAGTTCCCTTGCGCCGCTGATCAATTCCTCCGGGTCCTCGCCGAGTCCGACCAGCAGGTAGGTCGACACCTGGTTGCGGCCGAAGATCCGGACCGCCTCCTGCCACGCAGCCCGGTACTGCGCCAGCGGCACGGTCGCCTTGCCGGGCATCCAGCGCCGCCTGACTTCGTCGTCGAGGGATTCGACGTGGATGCCGATGGCGTCGGCCCCCGCGGCGCGCAGCTCGGCGAGCACGGAAAGGTCGGCCGGCGGTTCGCACTGCACCTGGATCGGCAGCTGCGGCACGGCCGCCTTCACGGCGCGCACGCACCGGGCCAGATGCCGGGCGCCGCGGTCTGGGCCTGCCGACGTCCCCGTCGTCAGCACCAGCTGGGCGACGCCGTCCAACCGGACGGCGGCCTCGGCCACCTCGGCGAGTTCGGCGGGGCGCTTGACGGCGGTGGTCGCCCCCGAGCGCAGCGATTCCTCGATCGAGCAGAACCGGCAGCGCTGGTCCTCGCCGTAACGGATGCAGGTCTGCACGACGGTGCTGGCCAGCACGTTGCGCCCGTGCAGCTTGGCGATCTTCTCGTAGGAGACGCCCTCGGCGGTCTGCAGATCGTAGAACTTGGGCCGTTGCACGACTTCGACGTCCAGCCCGGTGTCCTCGCCGTCGAGCAGCACGCGGCCGCCGTCGAGCACGAACGGACTCTGGGGATTGCGCGGAATGGCCGCGTTGAGCCCGTCGATCACCAGGTGGCCGTCGGCGCTGGGGCCCGCACCCGCGGTGCGGCTGACCGGTGGCCGGCCGCGCAGTCCGAGCAGGGCCAACTCGACGCGGGTGGTGGTAGACATGCCGTACCCCCCTAGCGCGCCACGGCCAGGCGCGGCGCGCCGTGCCGACGATGGCGTTCGACGATGGTGTCGGCCACGTACCGGGCATCGCGGTCGATGCCGAGGAAGCGGCCCGAACCCCAGGTGTGCATCCACGGCAACCCGATGAAGGTCAGCCCGTCGACACTCGTGACGCCGCGGTTCTGCATGGGCCGGCCGGCTCCGTCGAAGGCGCTGGCCTCGATCCAGCGGTAGTCGGGCCGGTACCCGATGGCCCACACGATGCTCGTCACCCCCTGCTCGGCCAGGTCGAGCTCCGTCGGCTCCACCTCCGGCTCCCATACCGCGCGGTAGCGCGTCGCCGCTGGTGCGGTGATGCCCTCGCGCTCGATGTAGGCGTCGATGTCCGCACAGATCGAGTTGTAGACCGAATCGGCCTTGTCCA
>JAHFVB010000052.1:0-10052 GCA_023264755.1 Mycobacterium sp.
TCGGGCTGGGTCAGCTCCGCCACCTCGCGAACCCAGGCCAGTAGACCCTCGTGCTTGGTCGGTGCGTGGTCCAGACCTGGAATGGTCGCTGACGTCATGGAAATCTCCTGCTCGCGGTCGCGATAATGCTTTATACGAGGTTAACGTGGGTGACATACCCGCGGTAAATCGGGAGTATGTCCGATCGCTCACAGGAACGATTCAGAACGACGAACTTCATCGACAATCCGGAGTTGGTGCCGGGCTCGAGGCCGGGTTGGGGGACGCGGCCCGGCGCATCAAGGCCCTGAGCTCGGCGTCCAAGGCGTCCAGCCGCTCCGCCAAGACGCCCGATTCCACCTCCTCCCGGGCCGAGGACGCGGCCACGAACGCGAGCTCCGCCGCAAGCAGCCGGCTGGCGATCGACTCCTCTCCATGCCACCGGGTGGTCGCCACGACCTCGGTGACCCAGCGGTCGAGCAGGGCCCGGTCCTGAAGCAGGGCGCGGGTCATCACCAACCACGCCGTCAAGGCGAATCCCGACAGCGCGCCAACGATCAACGCCGCCCCGGCCGACTCGTGGGTCAGCCCGCCGAGCAGTCGACTCACCGCCATCGCGACGCCCAACCCGAACCCCGCCCCGAGCACCGTCGTCAGGCGGCGCTCCCCACTGCGGGACGCGACGGCCGGCCCACCCAGCTCCGGGGCGACGGCCGGCGGCGGACTCGGCGGCTGGATCGGGGTCGCGACGTCGAGCGTCTCGGCCAGTTCGTCGACCGCGGCCACCACCAGCACGTCGAGTTCCTCGAGCAGTGCCGCGACCTCGCTGCGCAACTCGGCCTCGAGCTCGGCCGCGCCACCCCGGGGCACGTCCGCGGCGCGGGCCCGGAATTCGGTCCGCAGAACCAGGCTGCGTCGACGTAGGAACCGAGTCGACATGGCGCGCGTCCGCGCCAGCCCGCCACGCAAGGCCAGCGTGCGCTCGGATCTGGCCCTGCCGCGGTCGCGGATCAGTGCCGCCCGCTCGGCCCGCAGCCGGTCAATCCGTGCCTCGAGTGCGGATCGCCCGGTGATTTCGTTGGCGCCCAAATGGTTTCGCAATGTCTCGACCAACGGTCCGAGTTCGGGCGGGCCGACGTCGGGGGCTGCGGCGACCGGCACCCACGGCATCGTCCGATACCGGGCCGACCGCACCCGCAGGGCGGCCCGGTCGGCGGCGAGCACGTCGCGCCAACCGCGGTGGGCGTCGACCTTGGCCAGCACGCCGATCATGGAGGCGGCCCGGGCCGTCGCGACATCGACTCGGCGGCAATCGGATTCGGTCATCGGGGCGACCGCGGACAGGACGACGACGACCGCTGCCGGCGGCTCTCCCGCGGTGCGTTCGTCGGCTTCCACGAACGCCGTCTCTGGCATCCGCTCGCGCAGCGCCGCGACCAGGCTGGTCACCCCGGCCAGCGGCGGTCCCGTCACCTCGACCACCCGAACCGGTGCCGTCACGCGCGTCCCTGACCCTGGTCCAGCAGCCGCAGGGCGCCCCGGACGGCGTCGGCCGCGCACGCGCGGGGCAACGCAGCGAGCGGTCCGCGGGCCTGGCGGTCCCAGTGCAGTGCCCGGCGTGCCGGCTCGAGACTCTGCTCGACGTCGGCCACGGCCCAGCCCGCGGCCTCGAGCACGTCCAGCGCCACCGGCAGTTGCGCCGCCACGGTTGCGTCGGCGGCCAAGAACTGCCACAGGCGCTCGTCATCGGTGCTGGCCGCGAGCGCACGCAGGTCGGCCAGGGCCGACTGCACCCGTCGATACCGGGCGGGTGCAGCCACGGCGTTTAGCCGGGCCAGCACGGCGTCGACGTTGCTGCGCCGGTGCAGGAGCTCGAGAGCGGCCGCCGGATCCGCACCCGTCGCCAACGCCTCCACGGCGAGGCCGACCCCGAACCGATCGAGCAGGTCGAGCAGCCGCGCCCGCAGCCCGCGCTCGACCGGGTGAGCCGTCGTCACGAACGCATCGACCGAGCTCAGGTCCGGCGGGACCGCGACGAAGGTGCGCAGTGCGGCGACCACGTCGTCGTCCAGCGTGGTGAGCGTGCAGAGCAGGCCGTTCATCGGCACGACGTCGGTGGCGGGCGCAGGCGCGCAAAATCCGGGCGCAAGCGCGCACACATCGGCCTTGTTGGCGACGATCAGCACGGGCAGGTCCGACGCGGCCAGTTCGGCCCGATCCTCGGGTTTGAGCGTCTCGGCGATCACCAGCACGCGCACCTCGGCGCCGGCGTCCACGACGGACACCCCGCGGGCGCTCAACGCGCGGGCGACCGTACGCCGCCCCACCCCGGGCCGGCCGTCGACCGCAATCCGAATCGGCCGCATCAGCTGAGCGTTGACCTGCGTCAACTGACCGACCGACTTACCCTCGAGGAATCCTTCGAGCTCAGCCGCGAAGGCTCGCCGGCCATCCACCCAGTCCTTCGGCATCCCGCAACCACACCCCCCACGGCCCCCATCCATGCTCGCAGCTCGGTCCACCCCGGCGAAGCAGCGTTTTTCGGGCTGTGGATGGGTACCAGTGAAAGACAACTGTTGGATATCAATCTGCAGCTCGATGAGGGTACGAAGGGCTCGATGAGAGACGATGGACTGATGCATGCCCAGCGCGAGGGGACACATCTGCCTGCGCACGCCTTCCCGCGCGTCACCAGCTTCCGATCCAGGCACTCCACGCTGTCGGACGCTCAGCAGCAGACCTGGGACCGCCGCTGGCCCGAACTAGGCATGCAGGCCAGGGACGGCGACGGCCAAGCCTGCGGGGAACTGGACACCGCGGCCTGGTTCGGAAGGACCGCCCCGCTGGTGCTGGAGATCGGCTGCGGGGCCGGGATCTCGACGCTGGCGATGGCCATCGCCGAGCCACACCTCGACGTCATCGCCGTCGAGGTGTATCGCCGCGGGCTCGGCCAACTACTCAGTGCCGTCGACCGCGAAGGGCTCACCAACGTCCGGCTGATCCGCGGAGACGGCGTCGACGTGCTGGAACATCTGCTCGCCCCCGCCACGCTGACCGGGGTGCGGGTGTTCTTCCCGGACCCCTGGCCCAAGGCCCGCCACCACAAGCGCCGACTGCTGCAATCGTCGACCGTCGCCTTGATGGCCGATCGGCTGCGTCCCGGCGGCCTGCTGCACGCCGCCACCGATCATGCCGAGTACGCCGAACAGATCGCCGAGGTCGGCGATGCCGAACCCTTGCTGCGTCGCGTCAGTGCCGACGACCCCGACCTGCCGATGTCGGTGCACCGGCCGACGACGAAGTTCGAAGCGAAGGCCCACCAGGCCGGCAGCGCCGTGACGGAACTGCTGTGGCAGAGGCGGCACCCGTGAGTGTGACCGACGAGCTCCCGCAGCTACCCGAACTCGGCGAGGAGCCGGTCACCGGACCAACCCCCGAGCGCGTGTTGCTGGTGTGGGACGCACCCAACCTCGACATGGGGCTCGGCTCGATCCTCGGCGGTCGCCCCACGGCGGCGCACCGCCCCCGCTTCGACGCGCTGGGCCGCTGGTTGTTGGCCCGAACCGCCGAGGTCGCCGCCCTGCGCGGCCCGGACGAGCGGCCGGTCTCGCTGGAACCAGAGGCCACCGTCTTCACCAATATCGCGCCGGGCAGCGCCGAGGTGGTCCGACCGTGGGTAGAGGCGTTGCGCAACGTCGGATTCGCCGTCTTCGCCAAGCCGAAGGTCGATGACGACAGCGACGTCGACAGCGACATGCTCGAGCACATCGCGCTGCGTCGGGCCGAGGGCTTGGCGGCCATCTTCGTGGCTTCCGCCGACGGGCAGGCCTTCCGGCACCCCTTGGAAGACATCGCCAGGTCGGGCGTCGGCGTCCACGTGCTCGGATTTCGCGAACATGCGAGTTGGGCGCTAGCGTCGGATACCTTGGAGTTTGTCGACCTCGAGGACATTCCCGGGGTCTTCCGAGAGCCGCTACCGCGAATCGGCCTTGATTCGCTGCCCGAGCAGGGAGCTTGGCTGCAGCCGTTCCGGCCGCTGTCCGCCCTATTGACCTCGCGGGTGTGAAGGACTGAAGCCATGAGCGCAGGCCGAAAGAGAAACTTGAAGAAGATCGTGAGGAGCTGACGTGTTCGCCTGGTGGGGTCGGACGGTGTACCGATTCCGATACATCGTTATCGGAGTCATGGTCGCACTGTGCCTTGGTGGCGGCATCTACGGCATGAGCCTCGGCGAGCACGTCACGCAGAGCGGGTTCTACGACGAGGGCAGCCAGTCCGTCGCGGCCTCCGAGCTCGCCGACAACGTGTACGGCCGCGACCGGCTCAGTCACATCGTGGCCGTGCTCGACGCCCCCAAGGGCAAGCTGGTCAACGATCCGGAATGGTCCAAGCAGGTCAAGGACGAGCTCGACAAGGTCCAGGCCGACCACCCCGACCAGGTGCTGTCCTGGCAGGGCTACCTCAAGGCCCCGAGTGGCGATCCGACCACCAACAAGGCCATCGCCAACAACGGAACACGCACCTTCATCGTCATGCCGCTCAAGGGCAACGACGACGACGTGATCCTGAAGAACTACAAGGTCATCCAGCCCGATCTGCAAAAGGTCGACGGCGGCAACATCAAGCTGGCCGGGCTGCAACCCATCGCCAGTGAGCTCACCGGCACCATCGGGGAAGACCAGCAACGGGCCGAGGTGGCGGCCATCCCGCTGGTCTGCGTCGTGCTGTTCTTCGTGTTCGGCGGCGTGATCGCGGCGGCCCTGCCCGGCATCATCGGCGGGCTCACCATCGCCGGCGCGCTGGGCATCATGCGGCTGACCGCCGAGTTCATGCCGGTGCACTTCTTCGCCCAGCCGGTGGTGACGCTGATGGGGCTTGGCATCGCCATCGACTACGGCCTGTTCATGGTCAGCCGCTTCCGAGAAGAGATCGCCGAGGGCTACGACACCGAGGCCGCCGTGCGCCGGGCCGTGATGACCTCGGGCCGCACGATCATGTTCTCGGCGGTGATCCTGGTGGCCTCTTCGGTGCCGCTGCTGCTGTTCCCGCAGGGCTTCCTGAAGTCCATCACGTACGCGATCATCGCCTCGGTCCTACTCGCGGCAATCCTGTCGAACACCGTGCTCCCGGCGGCGCTGGGCATTCTCGGCACCCGGGTCGACGCCGTGGGCATCCGCTGGCTGATGAAGTTCGTGACCCCCGAGCCGATCGTCTCCGATCCCTCGAATCCGCACGTCAACACCTTCGCGATCGCGTCCATCCCCACCGGCCTGCTGGTCCCGCCCGTCGGCCTCTTCCTCGGGCATCGCGCCCGCAAGCAGATCAAGGCGACCGGCGAGCAGGGCGCCCCGCTGACCGTCATCGGGCTGGTGCTCGGCTACGCCACCCTGCTCGGTGGAATGGCCTACGGCGTCTACGCCATGCGCCAGGCCGACATCGTCGAAGGGGCGCTGTACTGGGTCCTGCTCGGCATCGTGATCTTCGTCGCCGTGATCGTCGTCGGGCTGGCACTGGCCCGCTACGTTCCGCTCGCCAGGACCCCCATCGGCTGGTGGCTCGAGTGGCTGGCCGAGAAGACGCAGAAGACGAAGACCCGCGCCGAGGTCGAGAAGGGCTTCTGGGGCAAGCTCGTCAACCGGGTGATGAAGCGGCCCATCGCGTTCGCCGCACCCATCGTGCTGGTGATGATCGTGCTGATCATCCCGCTGGGCCAACTCGCGCTCGGCGGCATCAGCGAGAAGTACCTGCCTCCGGACAACCCGGTGCGCAACGCGCAGAAGACCTTCGACGAGAGCTTCCCCGGATACCGCACCGAGAAGCTCACGCTGGTCATCAACAACGCGACGCCCGGGCAGCTGGCCGACATCAAGAACAAGGCCTCTCAGGTCTCCGGCTTCACCGGCACCTGGGACGAGCGGCCCGTCGCACCCGACATCAAGGACTCCTCGATCCAGACGGGCCCGGACGGCCAACTTCACCCGTGCGACTCCAAGGGCAAGCCGTGCGTGCTTCAGAACGGGCTGGAGAACCGTAACGACGCCGCCAAGAAGATCGCCGAGCTCCGCAGCATCCAGGCTCCTAAGGACGTCACGATCTGGGTCGGCGGCACGCCCGCCCTGGAGCAGGACAGCATCCACAGCCTGTTTGCCAAGCTGCCGCTGATGGCGGTGCTACTGATCACCACGACGACGATCCTGATGTTCTTGGCGTTCGGATCGCTGGTGCTGCCCATCAAGGCCGCCCTGATGAGCGCGCTGACCCTTGGTTCGACGATGGGCATCCTGACCTGGATGTTCGTCGATGGACACGGGTCCGGGCTGATGAACTACACCCCGCAGCCCCTGATGGCCCCCATGATCGGGTTGATCATCGCGGTGATCTGGGGCCTATCGACCGACTACGAGGTCTTCCTGGTCTCACGCATGGTGGAAGCCAGAGCGCGCGGCATGTCGACGGCCGAGGCGATCCGGATCGGTACCGCTACGACGGGGCGGCTCATCACCGGCGCCGCGCTGATCTTGGCCGTCGTCGCAGGCGCGTTCGTGTTCTCGGACCTGGTCATGATGAAGTACCTGGCGTTCGGCTTGATCATCGCGCTGCTGCTCGACGCCACCGTCATCCGCATGTTCCTGGTCCCCGCGATCATGAAGCTCCTCGGCGACGACTGCTGGTGGGCACCGCTCTGGTTGAAGCGGATTCAGGAGAAGCTCGGCCTCGGCGAGACGGAGCTTCCCGACGAACGCAAGCGACCCACCGTCAGGGAGCCAGAGGAGGCCCTCGTCGGGGCCGGCGCCCCCATGCTGCCCCCGGCGCGTCCGCGGCCACCGCACGATCCCGGCCATCCGGACGGACCCAGGGCCATTGCGCCCGGCCGCCCGGTCGCACCGCCGCGCGCCAACCCGCCGTCCGCCGCCAGCACCACCCGCATCCCGACGGCCGCGGCACCCACCAACGAGGCTCCGACCACCCGTTTCTCGGCACCCACGGCGGCCGTTCCACCGAGGCCCGCGGCCAAGCCGCCGACCTCGGGCCGGGGCGCCAGCGCCTCGGGCAGCCGGGAGATCGAGTCGTGGCTCGGCGACTTGCGAGCGGCCGGCGCCCCCGCACCGACACCGGCCTCGAACGAGCCCCCCACGCGGGCAATGCCCGAACAGTCCCCGCGGGCGGCGAAGCCCGGACGGGCGGCGCCCCCAGGAGACGAGCCGCCTACGACCACCATGCCCGCCCAGCAGCCGGAAGCGGACGCGACGGAGAAGCTCGAGACTCAGGACGAGCAACCCAAGCGGCGCGGCGGCGGCGTCAGCGCGGCGGATCTGCTCCGCCGGGAGGGCCGGCTCTAACCCTGCAGCTCTAGCCGTGCGGCCCTTGCGGAGCAGGTGTGCCCTCGGCCGAGAGTTCGTCGGGGGTGGCCCTGATCGTCGGGCCCACCTCGGCCTCCAAGGCCTGCTCCTCGGCGGCCGGATCGTCGGCGAGGAGCACCCGGCCCGCACTGTTGAGCACCGCCACGATCGGCACGGCCAGCAGGGCCCCGACGATGCCGGCCAATACCGCGCCCGCGGCGATCGCCAACACGACCGCCAACGGATGCACCGACACCGCCCGGCCCATCAGCAGCGGCTGCAGGATGTGCGACTCCAGCTGTTGGACCGCGATGATCAGCCCCATCGTGATCAGCGCGAACACCCAGCCCTTGGCGATCAGCGCGATCACCACGGCCAGCACGCCCGCGACGACTGCGCCCACGAGCGGGATGAAGGCTCCGAGGAATACCAGCGACGCGAGTGGCAACGCAAGCGGGATGCCGATGATCGCCAGACCGGTACCGATGCCCACGGCGTCGACGAGCGCGACCAGGAAGGTCGCCCTGACGTAACCGATCAGCGAATGGAAGCCCGCCCGCCCGGCGTCCCGGACGCGTTCCCGCACCGAGGCCGGAAAGATCTGCGTCGTGAACGCGTAGATGTTGCGCCCGCCGTGCAGCAGGAAGATCAACGTGAAGAACACCAGCAGGGCGCCGGTGATCAATTCGGTGATGGTGCCCGCGGTGGCGAATACCCCACTGGTCAGCTTGGCCTGATTGTTCTGCAACGCATCGATCGCCCCGCTGGAGAACTTGTCGAGCTGCTCGGTGCTGAAGTGGGAGAAGACGCCCGTCTTGAGCCACTCCTTGGCATTGGTGATGCTGACGGTCACCTGTTGGACCAGCGCGGGTGCACCCGCGATGAACTGCAGCACGACGAACGTCAAAAGGCCGCCCACCACGATGAACCCGCTGAGGATCACCACCGCGACAGCGGCCCCGCGCGGCAGCCCGCGCCTGTCGAGCCAGTCGACGACGGGGACCAGCATCGCGGTCATCATCGCCGCAAGCGCGACGGGCACGACGATGAACTCCAGTTCCCTGATCAGCCACAACAAGGCGATCAGCGCGGCCAGGATCACCAACAGCCGCCACGACCAGGCCGCCGCCTTCCGGACCAGCAGTTCCACCGATTCGTCGGCTGCGCTGATGGGAGGCCGGGCGTCGGGAGCCCCTGCCCTCGGTGGCGCTGCCGTCGGCACTCCTGACTTTGGCGCCCCTGACTTGGGCGACTCTGCGTTCAACGACTCGGACTCGGCTGACGAACCGCTCGGCATGTCGGTACTGTAACGGCCCCGGCGCGTCCAGAAGCGGCTTGTTCTCCCAGCGTGGCGGCGCCGTTACCCTGTAGTGCGTGGCCCAGGACGTACCCGAGGGCAGGAGCGAAGCGACTCGGGAGATTGACCCGGAGGGCACGCTAGGCCGCGAGCCGGCCGCCCGCCCCCGGGGCAAGTATTGGTGGCTGCGTTGGGTGATCGTCGCCGTCGCGGTCAGCGTGCTCGCGGTCGAAGTGGTCCTGGTCTGGGACCAACTCGCGAAGGCTTGGCGCAGTCTGGTCTCGGCCAACTGGTGGTGGGTGCTCGCGGCGGCGTTCGCCGCGGTGGCGTCGATGCACAGCTTCGCCCAGATTCAGCGCACCCTACTGAAATCGGCCGGCGTGCACGTCAAGCAGTGGCGCTCGGAGTCGGCGTTCTACGCGGGCAACGCGTTGTCCACCACGATGCCCGGGGGTCCCGTGCTCTCCGCGACGTTCATGTACCGCCAGCAGCGGATCTGGGGCGCGTCGCCGGTGGTGGCGTCCTGGCAGCTCGTGATGTCCGGGGTGCTGCAGGTCGTCGGGCTGGCGCTGATCGGCCTGGGCGGCGCGTTTCTGCTTGGCGCCAGCAGGAACCCGTTGTCCCTGATCTTCACGCTCGGCGGATTCGTCGCATTGTTGTTGCTGGCCCAGACCGTGGCCAAGAACCCGCAGCAGATCGACGGTATCGGGGTGCGGATCCTGTCGTGGGTCAACTCGGTGAGGGGCAGGCCTGCCGACGCGGGGTTGGACAAGTGGCGCGCCATGCTCCGCCAGCTCGAGTCGGTGAAGTTGGGCAGGCAGGCACTGTCGACGGCCTTCAGCTGGTCGTTGTTCAACTGGATCGCCGACGTGGCCTGTCTGGCGTTCGCCGCCTATGCGGCCGGGGGCCGGCCGTCGCTGGCGGGTTTGACGGTTGCCTACGCCGCCGCCCGGGCGGTGGGGTCCATCCCCCTGATGCCCGGTGGGCTGCTGGTCGTGGAGGCGGTGCTAGTGCCCGGTCTGGTCTCCAGCGGCATGACGTTGGCGTCCGCGATCTCGACGATGCTCATCTATCGGATGGTCAGCTGGATCTTCATCTCGGCGATCGGCTGGGTGGTGTTCTTCTTCGTGTTCCGAACGGAGAAGGACATCGACCCCGACGCTGCCTTCGCGGCCGGAGCTAGGGGCCCCGCATTCACCCCTGAGCCCGTCGCGCCGCAGTTCAGTCCCGACCCCGAGGCCAGCCATGAACCCGAGCCCTAGGATCACATGAAAGTCCTTGTTCACCAGTTCATTTCGGTGATCGGATCGGCGGTACTCGTCGCGGGTTGCGGGAGCTCGCCGCCACCCGTACCGGCCACCGGGACGGCCAACCCAACCTCGGCCCCAACCTCGGCGTCGACCTCGACCTCGACCTCGGCTGCGACTGCGGCGCCC
>JAHFVB010000052.1:10062-12859 GCA_023264755.1 Mycobacterium sp.
GGTCCTGGCCAGCGTCGTCGCCGCACCCATCCCCGTGCCCGCGACCGACGGCAAGACCCACCTGGCCTACGAACTGCAGGTGACCAACACGTTGGGCTCCGACGTCACGCTGACCTCACTGACGGTCAAGACGGGAGCCAAGACTCTGCTGACACTGGCCGGCGACAAGCTGGCGTACTGGATGCGCGCACTCGGGGCCGGCGCGAAGCCCACCACGACGCTCGGCCCCGCCCAGACCGGCCTGGTGTGGCTCGACCTCACGATCGACGGCGGCACGCCCGCGCCCACCGAGCTCTCGCACACCGTCGACGTGACGCTGGCCAAGCCCAGGCCCCCGCTGCTACCCGCCACGGTCAGCGAAGACGTCGCGCCGGTGACGGTGTCGACCCTGCGGCCCGCGGTCATCTCGCCACCACTGACCGGTCCGAACTGGCTGGACGGCAACAGTTGTTGCGACATGACGGCGCATCGGATGGCCCTGAACCCACTCGACGGAAGCCTTTGGGCCGCCGAACGATTCGCGATCGACTACGTCCAGCTCGGCGCCGACGGCACCGCCTTCAAGGGCGATCAGGCCAAGCCGGAGAGCTACCCCTACTTCGGTGCAGACGTCCACGCCGTCGCCGACGGACCCGTCGTCGCCGTGCTCGACGGACTGCCCGAGCAGGTCGCTGGCAGGAGTCCCACGGGGCTGCCCCTGGACCAATACGGCGGCAACCACGTCGTGCAAGACATCAGCACTGGGGACGGCAACCACTACTACGCCTTCTACGCGCACCTCAAGACCGGCTCCGTGAAGGTGAAGGTGGGCGACCGGCTCACCACCGGGCAGGTGCTCGGCAACGTCGGGAACACCGGGAACAGCGACGCCCCACATCTTCACTTTCAGGTGATGAGCACCCCAGACCCGTTCCGCTCCAACGGTTTGCCCTTCGTCTTCCAGAACTTCACCCTGGCCGGCCGGCTGGCCTCCATGGACCTGCTGGACGCACTGCTGGCAGGCCGGCCCGCCCCGTTGGTACCGGGCTCAGGACCGCGACCGGAGACCGACGTCAGCCCGCTAGTACTCGACGTGATGAACTATGCCAATGGCTAACCCCGGCCGCACACGGCCCGCCACCGTTGCGCTGCTCGTCGACGTCGGATGCGTCCTGGTGTTCTGCACCATCGGCCGCCGCAGCCACGCAGAGGGCATCACCCTGGCCGGCGTCGCCGAAACCGCATGGCCATTCCTGGCCGGCACCGGGGTGGGTTGGCTGGCCGCGCGCGGATGGCGTCGGCCAACGGCGTTGGCGCCGACCGGATTGGCCGTGTGGATCGCCACCGTCGCCGTCGGAATGCTGTTGCGCAAGTTGACCGGGCAGGGCACCGCGCTCAGCTTCGTGGTGGTGGCTTCGACGGTGACCGCCATCCTGCTACTCGGCTGGCGAGGCGCCGCTGCTGCCCTTCGGCGCCGGTGACCGGAGCTTCGCCCGACCAATCCTGAACCAGCTCAGGCGAAGTCGCCAACGTCAGCGTCGCCCGCAACCCGCCAAGCGGACTGTCGAACAGCTCGACACCGCCACCGTGCAAGGCGGCCTGCTGCGCCACCAGCGCCAGCCCCAACCCCGATCCGCCAGGGGCCGCAGTGCTTCCGCGGGCGAACCGGCCCATCACGCGTTCGTACTCATCGGCGGGCAGGCCGCGCCCGTTGTCGTCGACGACGATGGTGAGCAGCCGGCCCGGTCCGCGCCGCGCCGTCAACACGATGCGGCTCGCCCCGCCGTGCGTAATCGCGTTGCGAACCAGGTTGTCGACCGCCAGCCTCAACCCGCCCGGCCAGCCCGCAATGGTGCCGATCTGTTCGGCGTCGACGACGATCTCGGCGGACCCGACCCGCATGTTCTCCCGCGCGACGCGGTCCAGCAGGTCCATGACGTCGATGGTCTCCCGGTCCTCCTCGCGAGCCAGCTGGCCGGAGGCCAGTTGACCCAGCGCCGTGATGATGGCCTCCACCCGCCGCTGCGCACGGGCCAGGTCGCCGACCACCTCCTCGCGTTCGTCGGCCGGTAGGTCGTGGATGCGCAGCGTGTCGATGTCGGCGCGCATCGCCGTCAGCGGGGTGCGCAATTCGTGCGCGGCGTTGGCCGCGAAGTCCTGCGCGGCCTGCAACGAATTCGTCGTGGACTGCTGCGCGGCGGCCAACCGGCTCAGCATTCCGACCATCGCATCGGACAGTTCCTCGGCCTCCCGCGCGCCCCTGACCGCTTCCATCTGCTCGCCGCCCTGGCCCAGCCGCATGGTCTGTTCGGTGAGCTTGCGCAACGGCCGGATGGCGGGGGTGGCGAACATCCAGCCGAGGCCCGCGGCGATCAACACCGTGACGATTCCGACGCCGGCGTACAGCGGAATCCTGGCCTGGTTGAGCAGTGCACCCTCGGCCGGGATGCCGATCGAGATCAGCACCGTTCCGCCCTGTTGATGTAGCTGAATGGTCCGGACTCGGTAGTCGACGCCGTTGACCGCGACGGTGGCCGTACCTGGTTCCAACCTGGGCAACTGGAAGCCCCGTTGGAAGACCACCTGGCCGGTGGACCGGGACCGACCCGTGGTGAGCACCCCGCGGTGGGGATCACCGCCCTGATCGGGGTACATGCTGGCCTCGACGATCGAATCCAATCGCCGATCCAGTTGCGCCGCATCGTTGTTCAGCAGCACGACCGACGTCAGTACGGTTAACACCGCCACCACCGCCGACGCCGCCAGCGCAGACGCCACCGCCACGCGGGTGCGCAGCGAGGCCGACCGACCGAAACGG
>JAHFVB010000052.1:12869-14401 GCA_023264755.1 Mycobacterium sp.
GCACTACTGTTCGTCGCGCAGGACGTAACCGATACCCAGCACCGTGTGGATCACCCGCGGCTGGCCTTCGCGCTCAAGCTTGCGCCGCAGATAGCTGATGAAGACGTCGGCGACGTTGGTGTCGACGTCGAAGTCATAACCCCACACCAATTCGAGCAGCCGCTGCCGCGACAACACCACCCCGGCGTTCTCGGCGAGCACCGCCAGCAGGTCGAACTCCCGTTTGGTGAGCTCGGCCCGCTCCCCCGCGACGAAGACCAGCCTCCTGGCCGTGTCGATGGTGAGCGGCCCGACCGTCATCGTGTCGGAGGTCCGGTCGCCGTGGCTCGAGCGGCGCAGCAGGGCGTGCAGCCGCGCGACCAACTCGCCCAGGTCGAACGGTTTGGTGAGGTAGTCGTCGGCGCCGGCCTCCAGCCCCGCGATGCGGTCGTTGACCGTGTCCCGGGCCGACAGCACACAGATCGGAATGTCATTGCCGAGCGCACGCAACGCGGTCACCACGGCCACGCCGTCGAGCTCGGGCATCTGAACGTCCAGCACCAACGCGTCGTGCGTCTCGTTCGACAGCAGCCTCAGCGCTTCCTTGCCACTGGCCGCGACACGTACGTCGAAACCCGAATGCCGCAGTCCGCGGGCCACCGAGGTCCTGACGTCCGCGTCGTCGTCGACCATGAGCACCATGTGACCCACGCCGTCCTGTACTGCTGGCATTTCCCGAGTCGCTCCGCTCCTGCCCGCCGCTGGCATTTCCCGCGTCGCTCCGCTCCTGCCCGCCGCCGGATCTCCGACTAGCACCGAGGCTACGGAATTTGCGGGGCGGGGGCCGCTCCGCAACGGTCCTTCATGTCGACCAGCGGCTGGCGGATGCCCGTCAGGTCGGCCTTCACCATCGGGTTGTCGTTGAGGTAGGTGGCGACCTTGGTCCGGACCTGGTCACGCGGCAGTCCCTCGAGGCTGGTGAAGAACCAGTTCACGTCCGGGTGGGTGAACAGGTAGGCCGACGTCGACGCCGAGACCCCCGGAAGCCACCCCAGCCAAGTCGGCCGCGCTGCAATTCGGCGGGTTCAGCGCGGGGTCATCAGCCCAGGCCGACGGGATCGTACCGACCAGCATGGCACCGGCAATGGCGCCGGCGCCGAGCGCACCAGCTACCGCACGCCGCCCAGCACGGACCGAGAGCAACATGTTCAAGCTCCTTCGCGAATTCTGCAGGCTCAATTGGGGGCCGTAACCACCGCGGTTACCGACTACCAGAAGCTAAGCAGAATCGGTTCACAGTTTCTTGCCTTGGGCTCAACCAATTCCAGGGCACGTCGAACCCGCTGGTCATGGGCGTGAGGTGCGACGTTCGCGCGGGCGGTGGGCGCGCTGTGCGCTACCCGGCGGACGTCGCGGCGGGTCCGGGCAGGGGGCCGACGCCCCGCGCGGCTGCCGGGGTCCCGGCCGACTGGACCGAACCGGAGCCTCCCGGCCCGGTGGCGGTCGGCGCGGTGGGCTGCGTCCCCGGCAAACCGACCTGCAGCCCACTGGCC
>JAHFVB010000053.1 GCA_023264755.1 Mycobacterium sp.
GATATCCGGCCTGGCCCGCCCCGTACGGCGGCGGGGTTTGCGGGTACTCGCCGTACGGGGGTGGCTCGGTCACGACCCGGTTCGCCCTCAGTCCAGCTGAATCGACTTGATCTGCACGGGCAGCTTGGGCTTTCCGTCGCCCTGGCCGCTCGCCGGATCCACCCCGGCGGCGGCGATCTTGTCCAACGTCGCGAGCCCGGTCTGGTCGATGGTTCCGAACACCGTGTAGTTGGGCGGCAGCGTGGAGTCCTTGTACACGAGGAAGAACTGGCTGCCGTTGGTGCCCGGTCCGGCATTGGCCATCGCCAGCGTGCCGCGCGGATAGATCACCGGGTTCTGCAGTTCGGGGCTATCCGCCGGGTACTGGTTGGTGGGGTACTCGTTGGCGAACTGATAACCAGGACCGCCAGAGCCGTCGCCCTTCGGGTCGCCGCACTGCAGGACCGACAAGCCCTCACCCGTCGTCAACCGGTGGCAGCTGGTGTCGTTGAAATAGCCCTGCTGGGCCAGGCTGGCGAAGCTGTTCACCGTGCACGGAGCCTTGGCGTTGTCCAACTGGAGGCCGAGGTTGCCCTGATTGGTGCTCATGCTGACGCTGACCTGAGCCGGACTCGTCGGCACCTTGCCCGTGCGGGGTGGGTTGGCCTTCTTCGCGGCCGGGTCCTGGGAGGCGGGGTACTGGCAGTTGTCGCCGAGGCCGGCCGGCGCCACGAACTGCGGCAGCGGCTTGGGCGCGGGGGGCTGCCCCGGGGCCGCGGAGTCGGTGGGCGACGGAGGGGTACTGGAGGACGAGGAGGCAGTCGCGGTGGTGGTCCCGGAGTCCTTGTTGACCAGCATCACGGTGGCCACGACGGCTCCGATGACCAGAACCACGCCGATGGCGGCACCGACGATGGTGAAGAGACGTGTTCTGCGCGCTTGGGCGGCTCTGCGCTCGAGCTGGCGCTCGAGTTTCCGCTTGGCCGTTGCTCGCCGTTGCTCGTTGGTCGGCACCGCCGCTGTCCTCCTCGTGGATCGGCGACGCGGCCGGGACGGCAACGTCGCTCACAGTCGGCACCGAGTCTGCCAGGACTAGCTGAGTGTGGGCGCTGCGACCCGCGCCAAGGTGAGGTGGGAAACTGGTCGACGTGTTGGTCACGGGTTTTCCTGCGGGCGTGCTGCAGTGCAACTGCTATGTGCTCGCCCCGCACGAGGGCGCCGACGCCATCATCGTCGACCCAGGTCAGCGGGCCATGGGGCCGCTACGCCGCATTCTCGACGAGCATCGCCTGACGCCGGCCGCAGTGCTGCTCACCCACGGACACATCGATCACATGTGGTCGGCGCAGAAGGTGTCCGACACCTACGGTGCTCCGACCTATGTCCATCCCGAGGACCGCGGCATGCTGACCGACCCGATCAAGGGGTTCGGACCTCGGCTGGCGCAGCTGGCGCTCGGCGCGCTGTTCCGCGAGCCCCGTCAGGTGGTCGAGTTGGACCGCGACGGTGACAAGATCGAATTGGGCGGTATCACGGTCACGGTCGAACACACCCCAGGCCATACCAGGGGGTCGGTCGTGTTTCGGGTCAGCGACGGGCCGACCGACCTGGTGTTGACCGGCGATACTCTGTTCAAGCAGTCGATCGGCCGTACCGACCTCGAGGGCGGCAGCGGCCGCGACATCTTGAACTCCATCGTCACCAAACTATTGGTGCTCGACGACGCCACCGTGGTACTACCGGGTCACGGCCCGCAGTCCACGATTGGCGCCGAGCGACGCACCAATCCATTCATCGAAGGCCTCAGTGACTGACTCATCGTCCTTTCGCGCGCCCAAGGGCGTTCCGGACTACCTCCCGCCGGATTCGGCCCAGTTCGTCGCCGTCCGCGACGGCCTGCTCGAGGCGGCGCGCCTCGCCGGGTACGGCTACGTCGAACTCCCGATATTCGAGGACACGGCGCTGTTCGCCCGCGGGGTCGGTGAGTCGACCGACGTCGTCTCCAAGGAGATGTACACCTTCGCCGACCGCGGCGAGCTGGCCGCCGCGCTGCGGCCCGAGGGCACCGCGGGCGTGATGCGTGCAGTCATCGAGCACGGCGTCGACCGCGGACCGCTACCCGCCAAACTGTGCTATTCGGGGCCGTTCTTCCGCTACGAGCGCCCACAGGCCGGGCGGTACCGCCAGCTCCAGCAGGTGGGCGTCGAGGCCATCGGAGTCGACGATCCCGCATTGGATGCCGAAGTCATCGCGATCGCCGACGCCGGCTTCCGGTCACTCGGGCTGGATGGCTTCCGCTTGGAGCTGACGTCGCTGGGCGACGACACCTGCCGCCCGCAGTACCGGGAGTCGTTGCAGGAATTCTTATTCGGGCTCGACCTGGACGAGGAGACGCGGCGCCGGGCCACCATCAACCCGCTACGGGTGCTCGACGACAAGCGCCCCGAGGTCCGTGCACTGACGGCGAACGCGCCGTTGATGCTGGACCACCTCTCCGATGCGGCCAAGCAGCACTTCGACACCGTGCTCACCCACCTCGACGCGCTCGGCGTGCCGTACGTGATCAACCCGCGGATGGTGCGCGGGCTGGACTACTACACCAAGACCACGTTCGAGTTCGTCCACGATGGGCTCGGCGCGCAGTCCGGTATCGGTGGCGGTGGCCGTTACGACGGGCTCATGGAGCAGCTCGGCGGCCAAGCGCTGTCGGGGATCGGTTTCGGCCTGGGCGTGGACCGCACCATGCTCGCCCTGAAGGCCGAGGGCAAGACCGTCGGAGTCACGTCGCGGGTCGACGTATTCGGCGTGCCGCTCGGCGACCAGGCGAAGCTGGTGCTCGTCACACTGGCCGGCCTACTACGCGCCCAAGGCGTGCGGACCGACCTGTCCTACGGCGACCGCGGGATGAAGGGCGCCATGCGGGCGGCCGATCGGTCCGGGGCACGCATCGCGCTGGTGGTCGGTGACCGCGACGTCGAGGCGGGCACCGTCGGCGTCAAGGACCTGACGACCGGCGAACAGGTCGACGTCGTTACCGACGCCGTCGTCGCCGAGGTCGTGTCACGGCTGGGTTGAGTACTGGGCGACGGCGATCGTCAGCACCTCGTCGACGTGGCCGATGCCGCCGTCGAACGGGTTGCCCCGCTTGAGTACGCGAGTGCCGCTCGGCAGCACCGCGACCAGTTTGGGTGAGCTCGAACCGAACTGCATCCGGCGCGCGAAGCGCACCTGCTGCAACGGCAACACCGCGCCACCGGCATAGCTGAACAATCCGAGCTTGCGGTCGATCACGGCGACCGAACGGCACTGGTGGAGCGGCTGGGCGCGCCGCCGTCGCAACGCTCGGACCGCGAAGACGACGCCCAGCGCGGCGGCCGCGCTCGCAGCCAAGAACCCGGCGCCGACGCCGGTCAGGGACGACGCCAGGGCGACGATCCCGAATCCGCCGACGACCAGGGCCACGACGCCGAGCAAGAAGATGGTGATCGCCAGCCCGCCGGTGCGGCGGTCGAAGACGAGCACTCGCCGGCCGTCGTCGGTGACCACCAGCCCACCCGTGTCGGCCAGTACCCGGGAACCGGACGGCATCGTCATCGGGTCAGCTTGTCATGCCAGCTGGGCGGCCGAGTGCGTTTCACCACGGGGTCGAGCTCAGCGTCGCCCGAAGGCCATCCGAGAGAACATGCCGTCGCGCAGGGTCAAGGTGTGCAGCAGGACGGCGCTCACGTGGGCCGCGATGACGGCGACCAGCAGGTACGCCAGCACCGAATGGACGTCGCGAAGTGAGGAGTAGAGCTCGGCGTCGAAGGGGGCGATGCGCGGCAGTGGCCAGCTCCCCAGCACCACGGCGGGCCGCCCACTCGCCGACACCATGGCCCAGCCCACCAGCGGTTGGGCCAGCAGTAGCGCGTACATCGACAGTTCGGAACCGATGATGAGCCGGTGTTCCCACCGGCCGACGGTGTCGGGCAGTTTGGGGACCCGGTGGGTGAATCGGTTGGCGGCCCTGGTCAGGACGACGACGAGAATGGTGACTCCGAGGGTCATGTGGATGCTCACCAGAGCCGCATACGAGTCCAGCGAGTTCACCATGAAGAACCCGATCAGCAAGGTGGTGAAGACCAGGATCGCGGTCAGCCAGTGCAGTAGCCGGGTGCGCATCGGAAACCGCGCGGGGCCGGTCACGGAGTCACCTGATCGACCTGTACGGCCGACGGCGACTTCGGTTCTCCGGTGCGTGCCCGGTAGGACGCCGCGTAGACCGCCGAGCGGGCACTGAGCAGCGGGTCCGCGGAGGGTTCGATGCCGGCCGGCAGCACCAACGGGTCGAAGTTGACGTCGCGCGCGTTGCCCGCGCGTTCGGTTTCGGCCGCAGTGAGGGTGAGGGTGCCCGCTTCGATGACACGATGGCCGTCGGCCCAGCGGACGGTGGGATCGACCGGATCGTCGGGCGTACCGATGATCAGGTGCAGATCCCATTGCAGGGGAGTGGTTTTCAGCTGTCGGATCAGCGCGTCGAAGAGCACGTCGGCGCCCTTGGCGGCGGGCGCCAGCGCGGTTTGCCGCGGCACGAACGACCATCGCACCGGGGTGCGAGCACCCGACTCGGCGACGAAGTGAAACGTGTTGAGGCCCCAGTACGTACCATCGGCGAAACCCGTCGATGGCGGATGCTCCTTGATCACTTCCATGGCCTTGGCAGTCTCGGGATGTGCGGCCAGGAAGGCTGCCATCCTCGCCGGATCCGGCTTGCCCGTCGCCTCGACGACCTGGGAGGCAAACAACCGGTCGTAGAAACCCTGGGGCGAGTTGTCCGGGAAGACGGGCAGATTCAGCATGGCGGTGCGCCACTGCTCGGGACCGGGGAAGCCGATGGCCAACCCCAATCCGCGAGCGGCCCCCGGCGTGTCGGTCACGAAGGGGTTGCCGCCGGTCAGCGAGAAGCGTCCGGTCACTGGGCTTCGGCCGGCACCGAGTACGGCGGCGCGGGAGTAGTCCCGGCCGTTTCCGTTGCCATCGAAGTAGCCGACGACGGCGACGCCCTTGGCATGATTGCGGCGAAAACCGAGGTGGGTGCCGAAAACCGACTGAAAGCCGGCCATGAACTTGTCCCTGGTCAGCGTGGCGGCCGCCGCGACCCACTTGTTCGCATAGGCGATGGCACCCACGTCGACGGCGAGAAACGCGGCGACGGCGCCGATCCCCAGCAACGCCGAGCGTCGGGTCACGGCGGCGCCGCGCGGATTCGAGCCGGCGCGCTGGGGTTGCTCCACGGTTACCACACGTACCACGTCAGCCCGAGTTCGACCGGGTGAGCGAGGTCACGATGTTGTGGCAACATCGGCGACCGTGCGTGTCCTAGTGCAGCGGGTGACCTCGGCCCGGGTGGTCGTCGACGGCGAGTGTGTCGGCGCCATCGATCCCGATGGGCAGGGGCTACTGGCGTTGGTCGGCGTGACTCACACCGATGACCCGGCGCTCGCCCGCAAGATGGCCGAAAAGCTCTGGCAGCTGCGCATTCTCGATGGCGAGACCAGCGCTGCCGACGTGGGAGCGCCGATCTTGGTGGTCAGCCAGTTCACGCTGTACGCCGACACCAGGAAGGGGCGCAGGCCGTCGTGGAACGGCGCGGCGCCGGGGGCCGTCGCCGCGCCGTTGGTCGACGAATTCTCCGGCGCACTTCGGGAGCTCGGCGCACACGTCGCAACCGGCGTGTTCGGGGCGGACATGCAGGTGGAACTGGTCAACGACGGGCCGGTGACGGTACTGCTCGAGCTGTGAGCGGACGAGTTCTCGCGGCGTCCCGCCCAGCGGCCGATGGTCAGCAAGGTAACGATCCGGTACCGTCCGGCGATGTGACGGTCATGCGAAGCGCTAGAGCAAGGGTCGAGGCAACTGTTGGAGTAGCGACACTGGTGGCATCCCTGGGGATCGCCGCGAGCCAGGCGACCGCGGCGGCCGAGCCCGCTGGTCACCACGTCGTGTACACCGTCACGTCGGCGGATTCCTACGACTTCGAGCTCATGTACGTGGCGGTCCAGCCGCCCAACATGGCGGCCTACAACGCCGACGCGTACTCGTACCTCAAGAAGGAGGACGTGACGCTGGCTCCGGGGGTGCCGTGGACGGTCGACGTCACGCTTGCCGACCCGCAATGGGCGTTCTTGTCGGTAAGCAGCACCACGCACGGCGGACGGCCGGCGCCGAACGCGCACTGCGAAATCTCCGTGGACGGCCAGCTGGCCACCCAACAGGACAATCCCTACAGCCCCCGCTGCCAGCTCGGGCAGTGGTGAGCCGCGGCATCTTCCGCTGAACACGTGGGGCTCGCCTCAGTATCGCGAGCCTTCGCACCGCTGCACCCGACGTCAATTGTCGTAGCTCGCCGTTGAGCGCAGCGCGACGAAACATGGTGACCGGGGCGTAGCGAATGAGCGCACGAGCTGCCGGCCTTGGTGTGCGGGCAGCTCTCGGCGCTGACTGGAGCGCACCGGCGAAACCGGCCTAGCGAGGCTAGGCCGGTCGCCAAATACTAAGGGCTGGCAAGGTTTGACCTTGCCAGCCCAAAGTTTTTAGCTGTCGTTCTTAGATCGCGGTGACGCCGGTGGCCTGGGGCCCCTTGGCGCCTTGACCGAGGTCGTACTGAACGCGCTGATTCTCCTCGAGCGAGCGGTAGCCGCTGCCCTGGATCTCGGAGTAGTGGACGAAGACGTCCGGGCTACCATCTTCGGGAGCGATGAAGCCGAAGCCCTTTTCGCTGTTGAACCATTTCACAGTACCCTGCGGCATATCTTTTCTTACCTGTCCATCAAACTTGGATGTTGAGTACACCCACCTGCGGATGCGTCTCACATCCACCAACTAGCTTACTGCACAGATGCCTCTGTAGTCGCGCATGTGGCCTAACGTTCATTCTTGACGTCAAATCGAATGTATGTTCGACTAGCTCGTGCGGTGGGATGGTCAGCGGTCCGGAGCGGACGAGAGTGCCCTACCGGGCCTGCAACGGCTCGGTTTGGTGCGGTCGGTGCAGACGCCGCAATTCGAGGGCATCACCTTCCACGAGGTGTACTGCAAGTCGGCGTTGAACAAGGTCCCCGAAGCCTCGAAGCTCCCATTTCGCTTCACCGTCAACGGATTTCGAGGATGCAGCCACGCCTGCCGGTATTGCTTCGCCAGGCCCACGCACGAGTACCTCGACTTCGATTCCGGCGCTGACTTCGACACCCAAGTGGTGGTCAAGGTCAACGTCGTGGACGTGCTGCGCCGGGAACTGGCCCGCAGCTCGTGGACGCGCGAGTCGGTGGCCCTGGGCACCAACACCGATCCCTACCAACGGGCCGAGGGGCGCTACGCGTTGATGCCGGGCATCATCGGTGCGCTGGCCGACTCGGGTACCCCGTTCTCGATCTTGACCAAGGGCACGCTTTTGCGGCGTGACCTGCCGTTGATCGTGAAGGCGGCCGAACGCGTCGACGTCAGCGTGGCGCTTTCACTGGCGATCGGCGCTGCCGAGCTTCATCGGCGTGTCGAACCTGGCACGCCCACGCCCGAAGCGCGCCTGGACTTGATCCGTGCGGTCCGTGACGCGGGTTTGGACTGCCATGTCATGGTGGCGCCGGTGCTGCCGCATTTGAGTGATTCCGTCGCTCAGCTCGATGAACTGCTCGGCCGGGTCGCCGCCGCGGGTGCGACGGGGGTGACGGTGTTCGGCCTCCACCTGCGTGGTTCGACGCGGGGCTGGTTCCTGCAGTGGCTGAGTCGCGAGTACCCGGAGCTGATCGGGGAGTATCGCGAATTGTACGGCCGCGGAGCGTATTTGCCGCAGAGCTACCGCGACGTGCTGCGCGCCCGAGTGGAACCGTTGCTCGCCAAGTACGGCTTGCGGCCCGACAGTCGACAATTCGCGATGCGCAGCGCCCCGGCGGTTCGATCCGCCGGGGCGTTGCAGCCAACGCCCCAGCCGACGCTGTTCTAGCGCTCCGGTGCGGCGGCGCCAGTTCGTCGGAGCGGCCGCCGGGGTGCGCTGGGTGGCGCCCCGGCGCCGACCAGTTGCGCTATCGAACGCGCGTCGAAAGCTGCTTGTTAAGTCCGGTACCGGAACGTACCGTAAGTGGGACTGTCGCACCGGGGAGCTAGAACACCGAGGAGCCGTAAATGGGAGAAGCCACCACCGACCCCGTCCGATTGCCGCCCGGCCCGCGGATTCCGAAGCTGATCCAAGGCATCGGGTTCGTGGCCAGCCGCGACAAGTCGATCCAAGCGGTGGGCCGACGGTACGGCTCGGAGTTCACGTTGAACCTGCCGATTCTCGGTCGCACGCTGGTGATCAGCGACCCGGCGCTGGTCAAGGAGCTCTTCACCACCAGTAGCGACCTCCTCGTCCGTGGCGGGACGCTGGGGGACGTACTCGGCCCCGGGTCGACCTTCAGCCTGGAAGGTGCCCCCCACCGCCAGCGGCGCAAGTTGCTCGTACCGCCGTTCCATGGCAAGCGGATGCAGGGCTACGAACACATCATCGAAGAAGAGGTCAGACGCGAGACCGCGGCGTGGCCAGAGGGTGAGGAGTTCGCCACCCTGCCCTCGATGATGCGGATCACGCTCAACGCCATTCTGCGGGCGGTGTTCGGCGCCGCGGGTGAGGCATTCGACGAGCTGCGCGAGTTGCTGCCGCCGATGGTCTTGCAGGCTTCCCGTCTTGCGGTGCTGCCCCCCGTCGTGCGACGGGACTACGGGGCGTTGAGCCCCTGGGGCCGGGTCGAGTCGATGCGCGGGCGCTACCAGGCGATCGTCGCCCGGCTCATCGCCGACGCGCGCAGCGATCCAGGCCTTTCCGAGCGCAACGACGTGCTGGCGTTGATGTTGCAGGCCCGCTACGAGGACGGATCGCCCATTGCCGACGATCACGTGGCCGACGAGTTGCTCACGCTGTTGGCGGCCGGGCACGAGACCACGGCGACGACGTTGGCCTGGGCCGTCGAGCGGCTGCGCAGGCACCCGCGACTGCTCAACCGGCTCGTCGCCGAGGTCGACGCGGGGGAATCCGAGCTATTGCAGGCCACCGTCTTCGAGGTGCAACGGACCAGACCGGTGATCAACGCCACGGCACGCCGGACCAAGACGCGAATCCGGCTGGGGGAGTGGGTGATTCCAGAAGGACACGCCATCATGGTGAGCATCTCGCTGGCTCATGCCGCCGAGCGTAGTTTTCCCGACGCCGCGACGTTCAATCCCGACCGCTTCATCGGCCACCCGCCGGATGGTCACGCCTGGGTGCCGTTCGGCGGTGGGATCCGCCGCTGCATCGGCGCGGCCTTCGCCAACATGGAGTTGATGGTCACCCTGCGTACCTTGTTGAGCGAGTTCGAGTTCGGCACCACCTACGCGCCAGGCGAGTCGGCGCATTCTCGCGGGGTCGCCACGGCCCCTGGCGGCGGTGGCCGCGCGGTGGTGCATCGGCGGGGATCTCGCGCACGGCAGTTGGTGCGCGACGGTGGGGCGCAGGTGTTGGCATGAGTGTGCCGGATGAGCGCTCGCGCGAAGACCATGTCGCGGATGAGCGCTCGCGTGAAGACCATGTGCCGGATGAGCGCTCGCGCGAAGACCATGTCGTCGACGTCGGTCGCGGCATCGAATTGTGTTATGACGACTTCGGCGACGCGGCGGATCCACCGATCCTGCTGATCCCTGGCCTCGGTCAGCAATTGCACTCGTGGCCTGCCGACTTCGCTGCCGCGTTGGCGGCCCGCAACTTCCACGTCGTGCGCTTGGACAACCGCGACGTCGGCCGCTCCACTCACATGCGTTTTCGCGCACCGAATCCCATCGCGGTACTACGGGGTGGCAATCATCCGAGGCAGTACCACCTGGGCGACATGGCCCGTGACACCGTGGGACTGCTCGACGCGCTTGGCCATCGTGACGCGCACCTCGTCGGAGTTTCCATGGGCGGCATGATCGCCCAGACGGTCGCGGCCCACTTCCCGGGCCGGGTTCGCACCCTCACCTCGATCATGTCGAATACGGGTGCGCCGCGCATCGGACGCCCCGCGCTGTCCACCTGGTGGCTGATGGCGACGGCCCGGCCGCCGCGCAACCGCGTCGAGGCAATGGACGGTGCCGTGAAGATCTTTCGCCACATCGGCTCTCACGGCTATCCCTTCGACGAGGAGTGGGTGCGCGAGAAGGCAGGTGTCGGATGGGATCGCGATCCCAGCTCGGCCGGTGTCACGCGACAACTCGCGGCCATCTTCGCCTCGGGCAACCGGACCGCCGAGTTGGGCGAGATCGAAGCGCCCACGCTGGTGATCCATGGCGACCGGGACCGCATGGTCCATCCGAGTGGCGGTGCCGCTACCGCCCGCGCAATTCCCGGGGCGAAGTTCGTGACCATGCCCGGCATGGGCCACGATCTGCCGGTCGGCGCGTGGGAACGGATCGTCGACCTGATCGCCGAGCACGCCGCAGCGCCATCCCGAGTCCCGGGACGGCAGGAGGGCTAGTCCATTTCTAGACATCCACTGGCCCAATGGCATTCACTTTGGTTGGGACAGCGCTTGAGTTCTGGAAGTGTAGTCACCTGGCTAGGCTGGGTCTCGACTGTCGTTCTGCGAGAGGTGTTCTCGGAATCACCGGGCATGCGGATGTCTTGGTCTGCTGGCCGCGAGGCCGCCTCAGACTGCGGACGTGTCGTGGCGACCGCAATACCCGACCTGCCCTGCTAGTCAGGCCGATATGAGGCGCGACTTCAGGGTCAGTGAGGGTTTCTCGACCAGGAACCAGCTCAAAGCAGCCACGGGCAGCGTGACAGCGGCAGAGATGGCCGTGAACAGCAACGGATGCACACTGAGCCCGATGACGAGCAGCACTTGCTGAAGAGGAAACGAGTAAATGTAGACCCCGTACGAGAGGTCGGTGCGCAACTGCAGGCGTTTGTGGTGGATGAGGGAACCGGAAGCGATGATGGCGTAGGTCAGGGGTACGGCGCCAAGCAGTCGATAGTCCGGTAAAAGGATCATGGAGACTGCGACGATGCCCGTGCTCACTGCAACTAGCGGCCAGTTGGCGGGAATCTTGTCGCGGAATTGGTAAAGCAAGGCACCGGCCAGGAACATGGTCAATAGGCGCGCGGTTTCGGCTTGGACCAATAACGCGAAGATGGCAGGGCTGAGAGGTTGCCCATTTTCCACAATGGGCGCGAAGAATCGCTCCGGGGGAAGCAGCGCCGCCCATGTCAATGTCGCCGCCAATGCGGCGAAGATGAACCATCGATTTAGCAGACCGACAAACCCCAGGCCGGCGACGAGGGCGTAGCACAGCGCCTCGAATAGCAGGGTCCACAGGGATCCGTTCCAAATGTGAAAGTGCGCGGTTGGGGTTCCGTCTATATCCGCCGGCAAGGGCAGCAGGGTGGCGTGTACGAGGACGAATCTGATTTGGGATGGCAAGGTAACGGTGCCGGTCGCGGGGGCGAGGATGAATGCGATGACGATGAGGCATATCCACAGGCCAGGGAGGATGCGTAACGCTCGGGCGGCGAAGAAGGTGCGTGCCTTGGGCTTGTGGAGCCAGCTTGCAGTAATGAGAAAACCGGAGATCGCGAAGAATCCGTCTACCCATACGGCGCCGACGGCAGGGCCGAGGGGTGGATTGTGTCTGACGAATAGGTAGGCATGCACGAGGATTACCCCGGTGGCTAGCGTCAATCGCCATGCATTTAGCGCATTGCTTCGCTGATCAAATACTTGATCGAGCTTAGGAACATCGAGCTTCGGCACCCCCATGAGCGGCTAGGGTAAACCCGCGTCCGGGGTTATCGAGGGTATTTTTCCGCTTTTTGGTCCGCTCTTTGCTGCGCCAGCTCATTTGCCCGCTCCGCGGGTCCTGCTCAGCTTCTGCCCGGTACCCAACCCATGCTGGCCTTTGCCGGTCGGTTGGCTCAGCTCCGCGTGCGCTTCACCTGATTGAACGGCACACCGCGATCGGCGGCGTACTCGCGGGGGAATCCCAGCACACGCTCGCCGATGATGTTGCGTGCAATCTCGGTGGTGCCACCGCCGAGTGAGGCGGCCTGCCGGGACAGAAACTGGTTGCCGACGTGGAATTGCCCGCTGCCGTCGTCGACGACGGCAGCACTGCCGGTCATGGCGAGGACGGTGTCCAGCGCGAACTGACCGTTCTCGGCGTGCGAGATGCGGATGATGGAACCCGCTGCGGGGGGCAGGGTTCCGTCGAGTACTCCGTGGTAGACGTGGTCGACGAGCTGTTCGTGCACCGTACGGCGCACCAGCGCGTGGCCTGCCAGCTCCCGGAGCCGCTCGTTGCCGGTCTGGCCGAGTTCCGTCACCAGGTCCACGTAGTCGACGGGTTGGTCGGACTTGCCCTCGGCACCGATGCCGCTAGCGAATTCGGAGCCGCCACCCACGGCCCGGCGCTCGTGATAGAGCTGCCGGGACGCGACGCGCCAGCCGTCGTTGACCTCGCCGACGACGGCGTCGTCATCGAGCTCTAGGCCATCGAAGAACTCCTCGCAGAACTCGTTGCCACCATCGACCTGCTTGATGCGACGCATGTCGATACCGGGGCTGTCGAGTTTGACCAGGAACATCGTCAGGCCCTCGTGCTTAGGCACGTCCCACGCGGTGCGGGCCAGAAGCAGCCCGTAGTCGGCCGCGAATGCACTGGTGCTCCACGTCTTTGCCCCGGTGACTACCCACTTGTCGCCCTGGCGGTCGGCGCGGGTGAGCACGCTGGCCAGATCCGATCCACCACTGGGTTCCGAGAGCAGTTGCACCAGCACCTCTTCACCCCGGATGGCTGCCGAGATGTGTTGCTGCTTTTGCGCTTCGGAGCCGGTGTCGAGAATAGTCGCCGCGCAGATCGTGAACGTGGGCACATTCAGGATGATTGGCAGCTCGTAGCCGCGCGACACCTCGTCGAACGCCCGCTGATAGGCGATGGGTAGGCCGAGCCCGCCGTATTCGACCGGAAAGCAGATGCCCGCGAAGCCACCGGCGTACAACATCTGCTGAAGTTCGCGGGCGCGCAGCCACGGGGCGTCCTCGCCGCGGTCCACGTCAGGGGGATCACCCGGATCCACGGTCGGCATGTTCGCCGCGAGCCACGCCTTTGCGCGCTGGGCGAACTCCTCGACGGTTTCGGTGTTGGGCGGCGCCACGGTGTCGTTGGTCGGCTGGGCCGAGGCGGTATCGGTCACGATGCGGCCTTGGCGGCCTCGGCGAGTGCGTACACGCGCAAGTTGTGCTCCTCAGGGGTGCCGAACATGGAGCGGTACAGGGTGATTCGGCGCAGGAATAGGTGAAGGTCGTGTTCCCAGGTCACGCCGATGCCACCGTGCAATTGGACGCAGTGTTGCAGCATCGGGGCGGCGTGCTCACCTAGGTAGGACTTCGCCACACTGACCAAGACGTCCGCGTCGGCCGAGCGGGTGCCGACCGCGGCGATGGCGCCGCGCGTGGTGGCCCGACAGGTCTCCAGCCAGATCTTCATGTCGGCGAAGCGGTGTTTGAGCGCCTGATAGGAGGCCAGTGGTCGCCCGAAGGAATACCGGTCCAACGCCCACTGAACGGTGAAGTCGAACACCGTCTCGAGCGCGCCGACCACCTCGGCGCACTGCAGCACCAGCCCGATTTGCGCCTGTCGCCCGATGAGGGCTTCGGTCTGGGCCGCCGACCCGACCACGGCCTCGGCGGAGACCTCGACGCCGTCGAACGTGACTCGGGCGTAACGCTTTACCAGGTCCAGCGATTGCTGCGACTCGACGGTGACCCCCGCGGCGTCGGCGGGGACCAGGAACTGCCGCAACGCACCGTCACAGCGGGCCGCGAGCAGGAAGTAATCGCTCTGCGCGCCGGCCTCCACCCGGTCCTTGACTCCGTCGATGCGGAAGCCCGTCGCCGTCGCGGCGGCGGTCGCCGTGGTGTCGAGCGGTGCCCACGCGCGACGTGGCTCGTAGGCTGCCCACGTCGCAATCGCCTCTCCGGTCACGAGTGCCTCGATGACCGCGGAATGCGCCTGCGCGTTGTCTGCGTCGACCAGGCCGGCCAGCACGGTGTTCACCGGATGCAGCGGGCCGGGAGCGACGCTGTGTCCGATCAGTTCGGCGACCAACGCGAGGTCCCCGACACCGTCACCGGAGACGCTGCCACCGCCAAGTTCCTCGGGTACCAGCATGCTGGCCCACCCGAGTTCGGCCGCACGTCGCCACCAATCCCGGTCGAAGGAGGTGCCGCTGGCGTGTAGTTCGCGCACCCGGCGCAGCGATGCTTCCTTCTCCAGAAAGGCTTGTGCCGTCGACGCGAACAGCAGCCTTTCGG
>JAHFVB010000411.1 GCA_023264755.1 Mycobacterium sp.
TTTCGCAGTTCGAACTGCATGCCCGGGCAATTCTCGGGTTGCCGCTGGACACCATCATGATCTCCCCGGCCGCTGCCGAAGTCAGGTCCGTCGCCGAATCCGCCGTGCCGGTCGCGGTGTTGGCCGAGGCCCTCGTGATCCCCGAGACCGACCTCCGGCGCATGGGCGGCGCTTCGGTCGCGTTGGCGTCCGCCCCGGACGTCGTGCGTGCGCGGGACCGGGCGCATCGGCTGGCCGTCGCACTGTCCGAACCCGAGTCGTGACGGGGTCGGAGTCCTCCGATTGGCCGGCGGACAAGCCCACGATGGCGCCGTTCCTCGGAGCGCTGGCGATCATCGTGCTCGTGGTGATCGCCATCGTCGCGTTCAACGTCTTCGGCGGTTCCGAGGAGACGACCGATCAGCAGTTGCGCGCCGCGGTCGTCGGACAAAACGATGCGCTGCAACGTCGGGACTATGCCGACTTCCAGGGGTTCACGTGTCGGGCGAAACAGCGCACCGAAGCCGATGTCCTTGCCGGCCAGGATGGTTCGGTCGAGAAGAGCGGTGAGCGGTACGTCGACGTCGTCTCCGACCTGCGGGTCACCGGCGACCAGGCCACCGTCAAGGTCACCTACCACTTCGCCAAGAATCCGGACGCCAAGTCCAGCGCCGAGGTCGCCCTGGTCCGCGAGGACGGAGCGTGGAAGGTTTGTGCCCCATGATTCGGGTGTGTTCCGTCATGGAACAATCGCGATCGTGAGCTATGCCGGAGACATCACGCCGCGCGAGGCGTGGAACCTGCTGAACGACGACCCCGACGCGGTGTTGGTGGATTGTCGAACGGCGGCCGAATGGCGCTGGGTCGGCGTGGTCGACCTGTCCGGCATCGGGCGCGACGCCGTCTACGTCGAGTGGAACGGTGCCGACGGCACGCACAACGACGGCTTCGTCGACGAGCTGGTGGCGGCCGGCGTGACGCCGGGCGAGCGTCCCGTGGTGTTCCTGTGCCGTTCCGGCAACAGGTCCATCGGGGCGGCCGAGGCGGCGACGGCTGCCGGCATCGGCCCGTCCTACAACGTGCTCGACGGGTTCGAGGGCAACCTCGACGAACAGAGCCACCGCGGTGGCACCGGATGGCGGGCCGACGGACTTCCCTGGAAGCAGTCGTGAGCACCGCCGACCAGCCGGTGCCGTCGGTCCGGATTCCCGCCCCCCTGCCCGAGGGCGTCAGCCAGGCCACCATCGGGGTGCGTGGCGGGTTGCTGCGGTCGGGCTTTGAGGAGACGTCCGAGGCGCTGTACCTGACGTCGGGGTACGTCTACGAAACGGCGGCCGACGCGGAGAAGGCGTTCACCGGCGATATCGACCGCTACGTCTACTCCCGCTACGGCAACCCGACGATCTCGATGTTCGAGGAGCGGTTGCGGCTCATCGAAGGCGCGCCGGCGTGCTTTGCAACGGCCACCGGCATGGCCGCGGTGTTCACGGCCTTGGGTGCGCTGCTGGGGGCCGGTGATCGGTTGGTGGCCGCACGCAGCCTGTTCGGGTCCTGCTTCGTGGTGTGCAACGAGATCCTGCCGCGCTGGGGTGTGGAGACGGTGTTCGTCGACGGCGAGGACCTCGACCAGTGGGAGCAGGCGTTGTCGGTGCCGACGCAGGCGGTGTTCTTCGAGACTCCGTCGAATCCGATGCAGTCGCTCGTCGACATCTCCGCGGTGTGCGAAATGGCCCACGCTGCCGGGGCGAAGGTGGTGCTGGACAACGTGTTCGCCACCCCGCTACTGCAACAGGGGATGCCGCTGGGGGCCGACGTCGTCGTGTACTCCGGCACCAAGCACATCGACGGGCAGGGCCGCGTGCTCGGCGGCGCGATCCTCGGTGACAAGGAGTACATCGACGGGCCCGTGCAGAAGCTGATGCGGCACACCGGGCCTGCGATGAGCGCCTTCAACGCGTGGACGATGCTCAAGGGCCTGGAGACCCTGGCCGTCCGCGTGGACTATTCGAACTCCTCGGCTCAACGGGTCGCCGAGTTCCTGGAGGGGCATCCGTCGGTGTCGTGGGTCAAGTACCCGTTCCTGGCGTCGCATCCGCAGTACGACCTGGCGAAGCGGCAGATGCGCGGCGGCGGCACGGTGGTCACGTTCGAATTGGCGAGTGCCGGGGCCTCGGCCAAGGAGCGGGCGTTCGAGGTGCTCGACAGGCTTCAATTGATCGACATCTCGAACAACCTCGGTGACGCCAAGTCGCTGATCACGCATCCGGCGACCACGACTCATCGCGCCATGGGGCCGGAAGGTCGAGCGTCAATTGGGTTGGGCGACGGCGTAGTTCGGATATCGGTGGGCTTGGAAGGTACCGACGACCTGATCAACGACCTCGATCAGGCGTTGCGCCGGGACTAGCATCAGCAGGTGTCCAAGTCGACGGCAGCCAAGAAGGCGCGACGCAAGCGACGGATCGTGGCTCGCAACGAGCGCTGGTTGCCCGCTGACGTGCAGGCCGACGTCGAGGGCGTAGCGCTGCTGGCGGACCGCATCCTCGACCGGGGTTGGGAGTTCGACTCCGAGTTCTCCACCGAGCAATTCATCACCTGGTACTACCCGCCGTCGGCCGCCGAATTGGAGGACGAGTCGTGCGAGCCGGTCACCCGCATCTGGGTCACCGATCCCGCCCAACCCCACGTCATCCTCGTCGGTTCCAATGACGTCGCGCACGGCGACTACGCCTTCACCGTCGACGAACTCACGGCGCAACTCGATGCGATCGAGGGCTACCGGGCGGGTGATCCGCGACCGAGCTTCGGCTAGGGCCGACCGGCGGCCCGAAAGCCGGGGGCATTTTGCCTGTTGAATACCCACCAGGGCGCGTCGGCGCGGATATAGTCGGGCCGTGATCAGCGGTGATGCGCTGACCGGACGTGACACGGAACTGGCGGAGTTGCGTCGGGCTTTGGCGGGGGTGGGAAAGTACGCGGGCGTGGTGATCGCCGGGGCGGCTGGCGTGGGCAAGACGAGACTTGCCCGCGAGCTGATGACCCGGTCGGTGGCTTCGGGCATGCGCACCAGTTGGGTGGTGGGGACGGCGTCAGCGCGACCGATTCCGTTGGGCGCGTTCACCACAACGCTGAGCGGTGCGGCGATGGCGGCGATGACGGAGCCCGCTCCCAGCGTACGGCGCGTCATCGATTCCCTGGTGGGCGGGCGCGCCAATGGGCGATACGTGATCGGCGTCGACGACGCCCACCTGCTCGACGGGTACTCCGCGCACGTCGTCCACCATCTCGCGCAGACCCGCGAGGCCCGACTGGTGGTGACCGTGCGCACCGGCAGTGCCCCGCCCGACGCCGTCACGGCGTTGTGGAAGGACGGCCTGCTGGCGCGGCTGGACCTGAATCCTTTGTCGGAGAGCGCAAGCCAAGCCATGGTGGCAGACCTGCTGGGTGGGCCTATCGCGGGCCGCAGCGCGAAGCGGATCTGGCAGCTCACCGGTGGCAATCCGCTGTACCTGCAACAGCTGGTCAGGGATCAGGTGGCGGCCGATCGGATTCGCAAGGCGGCGGGATTCTGGATCTGGGACGGCAGTGTCGCCGTCTCGCAGAGCATGAGCGATCTGGTGGGCAGCCAGCTGGACCGCTTGACTCCCGAGCTCGCCCGGGTGGTTGACCTGCTCTCCCAGTGCGAGCCGCTGGAAGCCCGGGTGCTCGCCGACCTGGTCGGGCGCGAACAGCTCGAGGCCGCCGACCGCATGCACCTCGTCACCGTCGAGCGCACCGGCGGCACGCTGATGGTGCGGCTGGCCCACCCGCTGTTCGGTGAATTGCGCCGAGGCGCGGTCGGAGAACTGCATCTGTCGAAGGTGCGTGGCGAATTGGCTCAGCGACTGGCCGCCGACCCGGACCGGGACCCGCAGGCCACGGTGCGCCGCGCGCTGCTGGTGCTCGAATCGGACCTGCCCGCCGACGCGGCGCTGTACCTCGAGGCCGCTCGACATGCCATGAGACTGCTCGACCTCGGACTGGCGGACAGGTTCGCCGGTGCCGCCGCCGAACTCGGGTCGCTCGAGGCCGTCGAGCTTCAGGCGATCAACAGGTTCCTGTCCGGGGAGGGCACCAAGGCCGAGGAGTTGCTCGGCACGCTCGTCGAGCGTGGCGGCGAGCACCGTCATCGGTGGGCGACCATCCGTGCTGCGAATCTCATCTGGATGCTGGGTCGGCCGGCCGAAGCGGCGCACATCTTGGCCGAGCTGGCCTTGGGCGCGGAGACCGATGCCCAGCGGGCGGAGCGTTACGCCGTCGAGGCCTGCGTCGACGCGGTGTTCGCCCGGTGCGACTCGGCCGAGCAGAAGGCCCGCGCCGCCCTGAACTCCGAGCTGCTGTCCGACCTCGGGGCGATGCTGGCCGCGGTCGCCATGATCATGGCGTGTGGTGCGCTCGGGCATACCGAGGAGCTCGCGCCGGTGGGGCGGGCGGCCCTGGATCGGGCGACGAACTCCTACGAGTCCTCACACCTGCGGTTCTGGGCGGGCGGGGTGTATGCCAGGGCGTGCCGGCTGACCGGGCGCATCGCGGAATGTCAGGTCGCGGCGGAACTGCTCTCGGACCTGGCCAAGGACGCTCCCGGATTGGCCTACGCCAACCTGATCTTCCTGCTGGGACACGCCGAACTGATGCGGGGGAACCTCGACACCGCAGGAACGATGCTGCGCGAGGCGCTGGCCGGGGTCGAGAACCACGGCATCACAACGGGTTTGCGACCGGCGTGTACGTTCGCGCTGGCGGAGCTGTACGCCAAGTTGGGCGACGCCGAGCAGTCCGCCGCGATGGTGGCCGAGGCGCGCCGCGGGGTCCAGCCGGACTTCCTGTTCATGCGGACCGGGCTGGCGTTGGCGACGGGCTGGAGTCAGGCGGCCGGCGGCGCGCTGGCCGAGGCCATCGAGACGGTACTGGCGGAAGCGAAGCTGGCGCG
>JAHFVB010000412.1 GCA_023264755.1 Mycobacterium sp.
TGCCCTCAAGCGCGGCAGCGCCAAGCGCATCACCGCGATCCTGCCGTTCTACCCGTACGCCCGCCAGGACAAGAAGCACCGCGGCCGCGAACCCATCTCGGCCCGGCTGGTGGCTGATCTGTACAAGACCGCAGGCGCCGACCGCATCGTCTCGGTGGACCTGCACACCGATCAGATCCAGGGCTTCTTCGACGGACCGGTCGACCACATGCGCGGTCAATCGCTGCTGTGCGGCTACATCGCCGACAACTACGCCGACCACGACATGGTCGTGGTGTCCCCCGACTCGGGCCGCGTGCGCGTCGCGGAGAAGTGGGCCGATGCCCTCGGTGGCGTCCCGCTCGCGTTCATCCACAAGACCCGCGACCCGTTGGTGCCCAACCAGGTCAAGTCCAACCGCGTCGTCGGCGACGTGCGCGGCAAGACGTGCATCATCACCGACGACATGATCGACACCGGTGGCACCATCGCGGGCGCGGTCAAGCTGCTCAAGGAGAACGGTGCGGACGACGTCGTCATCGCCGCGACCCACGGTGTGCTGTCCGACCCTGCGCCGCAGCGGCTCGCGGACTGCGGCGCCCGCGAGGTCATCGTGACCAACACGCTGCCGATCGGCGAGGACAAGATGTTCCCGCAGCTGACCGTCTTGTCGATCGCGCCGTTGCTGGCCAGCACCATTCGCGCGGTGTTCGACAACGGCTCCGTGACCAGCCTCTTCGACGGGTCGGCGTAGGTGGCTCAGGCGCTCGTCTACCACAACCCCAAGTGCTCGACGTCGCGCAAGACCTTGGATCTATTGCGCGACAACGGCATCGAACCGACGGTCGTCCAGTATCTGAAGACCCCGCCGACGCGTGTAGAACTGAAGAAGCTGATCGCCGACGCAGGCCTCGACGTGCGCGCCGCGGTCCGCAAGCGCGAAGCGCTCTATGCCGAGCTCGGGCTGGCCGACGCCTCCGATGACCAACTGCTCGACGCCATGGTCGAGCATCCGATCCTGATCGAGCGCCCTTTCGTCGTCACCGACAAGGGCACCCGCTTGGCCAGGCCGATCGACTCCGTCCGAGAGATTCTGTGACCCGGCGCCTGGTCGCCGCGGCCGCCCTCGTCGCGGCCACCGTGTCGGGCTGCGGGCCCGCCACCCCCGACTACCAGTCGTTGTGGTCGACCACCCCCGTGCCCACCACGACGTCGACCACCGGAGCTCCGGTGCCGATATCGCAATACCTCGAGACGGTCGGCGTCACCGGTCAGACCGTCGCGCCGGACCGGCTGACCGACCTGACCGTGACGCTGCCGATGCCCGCCGGCTGGCAGCCGTACACGAACCCGAACCTGGCGCCCGGCACGCGGACCATCGTCAAGGGCTCGTCGTATCCCAGCGCGATGCTGCTGATCTTCCAGCTGTCCGGTGACTTCGACGTCGCCGAAGCGCTCAAGCACGCCAACGCCGACGCCGAGCTCTCCCAGAACTTCAAGCGGCTCAACGGCTCGGACCAGAACTTTCGCGGGTTCCCGTCCTCGATGATCGAGGGCAGCTACGACCTCAACGGCAAGCGGATGCACAGCTACAACCGCATCGTCATCGCCACTGGCAAGCCACCCGCGCCCGGCACCCCCGGCCAGAAGTACCTCATCCAGTTCACGGTGACCGGCTTCGCCGACCAGGCCCAGGCCGACGGCCCCGACGTCGAGGGCGTCATCAAGGGCTTCGACGTCACGCTGCCCAAGTAACGCTGCCCGAGTAACGCTGCCCAAGTAGCGGTCTACCGGCTCGATCCCGCCGGGGCCCGCGCCATTCCGGGCACTACCCTGGCTGGCATGAGCGACTGGACCGCCGCAGACCTGCCCGACTTCACCGGCCGCACCGTCATCGTCACGGGCGCCAACAGCGGACTCGGCGAGGTCACCGCACGTGAACTCGCCCGCGTCGGCGCCACGGTCATCCTCGCGGTGCGCAACACCGCCAAGGGGGATGCCGCCGCAGCCGGTATGTCCGGCGCCGTGGAGGTGCGCAAACTCGACCTTCAGGACCTGGCTTCGGTGCGGGAGTTCGCCGCCGGTGTCGACGGCGTCGACGTGCTGGTCAACAACGCCGGAATCATGGCGGTGCCCTACGCCCAGACCGTCGACGGATTCGAAAGCCAAATCGGCACCAACCACCTCGGGCACTTCGCGCTGACCAACCTGCTGCTGCCGAAGGTGACCGACCGCGTGGTCACGGTGTCGTCGATGCTGCACCTGTTGGGCAAGATCAGCCTCAAGGATCTGAACTGGAAGTCGCGGCCCTACTCCGCGTGGCTCGCCTACGGCCAGTCCAAGCTGGCCAACCTGTTGTTCACCGGCGAGTTGCAGCACCGGCTCGATGCCGGCGGGTCGACGCTGCGTGCGCTGGCTGCCCACCCGGGCTACTCGGCCACCAACCTGCAGGGCCACACCGGCAATGCGTTCGGAACCAAGTTCTGGAAGGCCGCCAACATGCTGGGCACCAGCGCCGACTTCGGGGCCCGCCAGACGTTGTTCGCGGTATCGCAAGACCTGCCCGGGGACAGCTTCGTCGGGCCCAAGTTCGGCGCGCGGGGCGCCACCGGGCTGACGGCGCGCAGCCCGCTGGCCCGGTCGACGTCGACGGCCGCCGCGCTGTGGGAGCTATCGGAGCAGCTGACGGGCGTGCGCTACCCGCTGTGATTTCTCATCCGGCGCCGGCGTGCGCTAACCTTGCGGGCGATCACGGCGAGGGTGTCACTCGGTTGTCCACCAAGTGCACCGTTATCGACGGGAACCGCTGAGCAGCCCGGCTGCTCGTCAGTTGCGACCCTGGCCGTGCCACGACACGCCAGCACAGGAGCAACATCACATGGCCAAGACCAAGGCCCACCTTGCCAACAATCTGACCGCCGAGGTTCGCGACAAGACCGGCAAGGGCGCATCGCGTCAAGCCCGTCGCGACGGCAAGGTTCCCGCCGTGCTCTACGGCCACGGCGCCGAGCCGCAGCACCTGGTGCTGCCCGCCCGCGAGTTCTCCGCCGTGCTGCGCAACTTCGGCACCAACGCCGTGCTGACGCTCGACATCGCCGGCAAGGAAGCGCTTGCGCTGCCCAAGGCCATCGACATCCACCCGATCCGGCGCAGCATCACGCACGTCGACCTGATCATCGTGCGGCGCGGCGAGAAGGTGACCGTCGAGGTCAACGTCGTCGTCGAAGGCGATGCGGGCCCGGACACCCTGGTCAACCAGGAGTCCAACACCATCGAGATCGAGTCCGACGCCATGTCGATCCCCGAGCACCTGACGCTCTCGGTGGAAGGCGCCGAAGCCGGTACGCAGTTCACCGCCGCCCAGGTTCCACTGCCCGACGGCGTCACGCTGATCTCCGATCCCGAACTGCTCGTGGTCAACGTCATCCCGGCGCCGACCGCTGCGGAGCTGGAATCCGAGGGTGGCGGCGAGTCGCTGGAGGTTCAGGCCGAAGAAGCCGCCGGCGCGGCTTCCGAAGCCGCCGCCGAATAGCCTCGGACTCAACGGACTGCTGCCATGGCCGAACCGCTGCTGGTGGTCGGCCTCGGCAATCCGGGGCCGCAGTACGCCACCACCCGGCACAACCTGGGCTTCATGGTCGCCGACGTGTTGTCCGACCGCATCGGCTCGGGCTTCAAGGTGCACAAGAAGTCCGGGGCCGAGGTGGTCACGGGCCGACTCGGGGACAAGTCGATCGTGCTGGCCAAACCGCGGACCTACATGAACGAGTCGGGCCGCCAGGTGGGGCCGTTGGCGAAGTTCTACTCGATCGCCCCTGCCGACGTCATCGTGCTTCATGACGAGCTCGACATCGACTTCGGTCGGATCCGGCTGAAGTTCGGTGGCGGCGTCGCGGGCCACAACGGGCTGCGGTCGGTGGCTGCGGCCTTGGGTACCAACGACTTTGCGCGGGTACGCATCGGGATCGGCCGGCCGCCGGGACGCAAGTCCGGCGCGACGTTCGTGCTCGAGAACTTCGCCAGCACTGAGCGGCCGGAGCTCGGCACGATCTGCGAGCAGGCCGCCGACGCCACCGAGTTGTTGGTGCGGCTGGGCGTCGAGCCCGCGCAGAACACCGTCCACGCCTGGTAGCCCCCCTGCGATTTGTGCACGCTCGCGAGCGGTGAGCGCGCGTCGGGGTGCACAAATCGCGCTAGGGGCGGGCCCGGAGGCCGCTGTCGACGACCTTGACCGGCTTGTGCGGGTAACGCTTCTCGGCGTGCTCCTTGGCCTTCGAGTCGGGCAGCACGTAGAGCGTCTCCTCCTTGTCCTGCAACGGTTTCAGCACCAGCTTCACGAACTTCTTGCGGTCCTGCAGGTATGGCTCGATGACGTCCTCGCCGGCCGGGCAGACCGCCAGGCAGTAGGCGGCCTTGTAGTTGGCCTTGAACGAGAGGCTCTGCCACATCGAGGCGTTCTCGGAATCGCTGACACGGGAGCGGAAGTCGGCGGCATCCTCGCTGTCGGCGATGGTCTGGGCCCAGTCGGTGAAGCCGCCCATGAACTCCCGGTAGTTGTGCACCGAGCACGCGACGAAGTCGAACTCGCCGTCCTTGCCGATGGCCCCCACCGGACACGCCGCCACGCACAGTTTGCATTCCAGACAGGGTGAATAGTCCAGCGGCTCACCGTAGGCGCTGAGCTCCTGGTCGACCAGGATGGTCGCCAGCAGGATGAAGTTGCCGAACTTCGGATGAATCACGTTGCGGTGGATGCCCATTACCCCAAGCCCGGCCGCCACGGCCACCGGCTTGTGTGCGACCACCCAGATGCGGCCGGGGAACTCGTCCATCTCCATCGGAAAGGTCGCCGACGGGTTGAGCGCGCGATGTCCGGCCTCTTCAAGGGCACGCGTGATCCGGTGCGCGGCCTCGTTGATGATCTCGCCGCTGCGATGGAATTCCTGGTTGGCGACGCTGCGGGC
>JAHFVB010000413.1 GCA_023264755.1 Mycobacterium sp.
AAGTACATCTTCCCGGGCGGAATGATCCCCTCCGTCGAGGCCATCGTAGGCATCACCGAGCGAGAGACGCGGCTGCGTACCGTCGGCATGCTCTCGCTGCGGCCGCACTATGCCGAAACGCTCCGACTCTGGGGCGAACGCTTTCTAGCCCACCGGGATGCGGTGTCGGCGTTGGGTTTCGACGAGGTCTTCCAACGCATGTGGGAGCTCTACCTCGCCTACTCCGAAGCCGGGTTCCGCTCCGGCTACCTCGACGTGTACCAGTGGACGTTCGCTCCGACGGGCGGCGGGGCATGAGCTTCCTCACCGTTTCGGGCGCTGCGCTGGCCATCGTGGTGCTGGTCTACGGCATCACGTTCTTGATCGGGCGTCGCATCGGCCGCTACAACGTCGTCGACGTCACCTGGGGGCTCAGCTTCGTCGCCGTGGCGGGCGTGGCGGCGCTGGTCGGCCCCGGCGATGTGTTCCGCCGGCTGCTGCTGCTGGCGTTGGTGACGGTGTGGGGGGTGCGACTGGCCTGGCACATGGTCGGCAAATCGGCGGGCAAGGGCGAAGACCCGCGGTACCGCCGGCTGCTCGAGGACGACTTCTCCGCCGTCACCGTGCTGCGCAAGATCTTCCTGATCCAGGCGCTCGCGACGTGGTTCATCTCGTTGCCGATCCAACTTTCGGCGGTGCTCGGACCAACTCCGGGCGGGCTGGTTCCGGTGCTCGCGGCGGGCGTCGCGCTGTGGGTGATCGGGGTGTCGTTCGAGGCCATCGGCGACCACCAACTGCGCGCGTTCAAGGCCGATCCCGCCAACAAGGGCGCGATCATGGACCGCGGTCTGTGGGCGTGGACGCGGCACCCCAACTACTTCGGCGACGCGTCGGTGTGGTGGGGGTTGTGGCTGATCAGCATCACCGGATGGCTGTCGCTGTCGACGGTGCTGTCACCGGTGGCGATGTCCTACTTCCTGGTCTACGCCACCGGAGCCAGGCTGACCGAGAAGATCATGGCCGATCGGCCGGGCTTTGCCGAATATCGTTCGCGTACCTCGTTTTTCCTTCCTAGACCTCCCAAGTCTCGTGCATCGTGACAATTCAGGAGTTCGCTGCTAGTAGGATTTGGCGGGTGACGGCCGATCTTGACGCATTGCTGCGCCAGGTGGCACAGCGCGACGTCGACGCCTTCGCCGCGTTCTACGACAACACCCGCGCCAGGGTGTACGGCCTGGTGACCCGCGTCCTGCGGGATCCCGGCTACAGCGAGGAGACCACGCAGGACGTCTACCTGCAGGTATGGCAGAACGCTGCGAACTACAACCCCGCCGCGGGTTCGCCGCTGGCCTGGCTGATGACGCTGGCCCACCGCCGGGCCGTCGACCGGGTGCGCTCCGAGCAAGCCGGCAGCCAGCGCGAGTCGCGCTACGGCGCCGCCAACGTCGAACTACCCGCCGACCGGGTGGCCGAAGCCGTCATCCAGCTCGACGAGCAGCGGCAAGTCACCGAGTGCCTGGACTCGCTGACCGATGCGCAGCGCGAGTGCATTCAACTGGCCTATTACGAAGGTCTGACCTACGTGCAGGTCTCCGACCGACTGACGGCCAACCTTGCGACCATCAAGTCCCGGATGCGCGACGCCATCCGTGGCCTGCGGAATTGCCTGGGGGTCTCGTGACCGAGCCGACTACCCCGGACCTCATGAGCCTGGCGACGCCGTACGCATTGCACGCGGTGACTCCGACCGAGTACGACGACATCGAACTGCAGCTGGCCAGCGCGCCCGAACTCGTCGCGCGAAACTTCCGCGCCGAGGTTCGCGCGGTCCGCGAAACCATGGCCGTGGTGTCCGCCGCGACGGCCGTCGAGCCACCCGCCGCGCTTCGGGAGCGGCTGCTCGCCACGGTGACGGAACTGGCCCCGACCCGTCAACCGCCACCCCCGCAACGCCGCGACTGGCGCAGCATCGTGTTGTCGGCGGCGGCCGCCCTGGTCGTCGGATTGACGGTCGTGGGCATCGGGTGGGCAATCCGCCCCGAACCCAAACCAACGACGGCCGAACAGATCTTCGCCGCCAGCGACGTGCGCACGGTGTCGGGCCCGATCCCGACGGGCGGCACCGCCACGGTGGTGTTCTCCCGGGAACGCAACGCCGCCGTGCTGGTGATGAACAACGTGGCCCCGCCGCAACCGGGCACCGTCTATCAGATGTGGCTCGTCAACGCGCAGCAGGCGCGTTCGGCGGGCACCATGGACGCCAAGGCCGTCGCGCCGTCCACGACCGCGGTGCTACCCGACCTCGGTGGTGCGAAGGCCCTGGCCTTCACCGTCGAACCGGGCACCGGATCGACCAAGCCGACCAGTCCCATCTTCGCCGAGCTGCCGCTGACCTAGAGTCGGGAGCGTGGCCAAGGAACTTCGCTTCGGAATGGGGTTGCAGGCCGCGCGCCGGCAACAATCGGTGCAGGACTGGGGCCGACGCGCGGAGCAGATGGGCTTCGACATCGTCCACCTGCCCGACCACCTCTACTCGACGGCACCGTTCCCGATGCTGACGGCCGTGGCGATGGCCACCGAGCGGTTGCGGATCGGCACGTTCGTGCTCAACGCCTGCTTCTACCGGCCCGCGCTGCTGGCCCGCGAGGCCACCACGCTGCGTGACCTCAGCGGTGGACGGCTCGAGCTGGGTCTCGGCGCCGGCTACAACAAGGTGGAGTTCGACCAGGCCGAGCTGCCCTTCCCCTCGGCCGGCCAGCGCGTCGAATACCTACGCCACGTCACCGAACACCTGGCCGAGCACGCCCACGACGTGCCGCTGCTGATCGCGGGCAACGGAGACAAGCTGTTGACCAACGCCGCCCGGCAGGCCGACATCATCGGGTTGACGGGCGGGGGCCCCATCACCGCCGACTCGGACCCGCTGGCCGACCGCATCGCGTTCGTCCGGGCCGCCGCACCGGAGCGCTTCGCCGACCTGGAACTCAACCTCTCCATCATCGGGATGCCGACCGACGACTCGGGAGTGCCCGACCTGACGATCGCGCGCCAATTCCTGCCGCAGCTCTCCGACGAGGACGTACTGCGGACCCCGACGGTGCTCTCGGGTACGACGTCGGACATCGCCGACACCATCCGGCGCTACCGCGACGACTACGGGATCAGCTACTTCATCGTGCAGCAGGCCTACGCCGAGGCGTTCGCGAAGGTCATCGAAGCACTGCGCTGAGCCACTTGGGTAGACTCCTGCTGCTATCCCGCCCCCGTAGCTCAGGGGATAGAGCACGGCTCTCCTAAAGCCGGTGTCGCATGTTCGAATCATGCCGGGGGCACCAAAGCAGTCAATTTCAAACTTGCGTCACTTGGCGCAAGTTTGTTTTTGTCTCGTCTCAAGACGTCTGTGAGGGGCTCACCACTGGCCTCAAGTGCGCGAACGACGCTTCTCACGGGAGCGACCCGCGGCTTGGCGACCCCGAGCAGTGTCCTGAACGGTTCGGCCAATTCGACTTCGATCGAATCGTCGTGCACGAAAATTTTCGAGAAAAAGGCCTGGTTGAACAGCCGGCGTTCTCGATGACGTGCTTGTAGGTAGCCCTTTGAGCAGTTCACCGCATAGTCAAGGCCGGTGCGCAGGGCGCCCTCGATCTTGTCGAACTCAGCGGAGGCGGCCGAAAGTCGCTCGTTGACCGACGCGAGCTGGCGCGTGATCCGGTCCTGCTCGCTTTTCAGTAAATCGAGGGGAATCGCACCGGCGTAGTGGGCCTGCAGCAATCGCGTCCGCTCTTCGACCAGCCGCTCCTTCTGGGCACGAAGATCGCGGCTCGCCGACTCGGCGGTCTGCCGTTCCAATCGGAGTTCTTCAGTGAGCACGGCTTCGATCTCGTCCCTCGACTTCGGGTCGAGGTGGGTCGCCTGATATTCCTCTTCGACAAGGCGTTCAACGGTGGAAATCAATACCGCACGCTGAGTGCAGTGGGTCCTCTTCTGGTGACGCCCAATGCAAATGAAGTACGGATACACCGTGCCGGACTTGTTCTTCGACATAGTTACGATCAGGCGACTGCCACAGCTACCACAGAACACGCTCGACCTGAGGTAGTGCGGATGAGTTCGTTGCTTCTCCCCCGTCGCGTGTGAACTCAACACATCCTGAACACGTTCCCATGTGGCCTCGTCGATGAGCGCCTGGTGTCGCCCTGGGTACCGCGCACCACGATAGGTCACTTCACCCTTGTAGTACGGCGTCGTGAGGATCTTGTGAAGAGAGTTCTGTCTGAGCGGACCGCCGGGAAGCCGTGGCGTTGAGCGAGTCGTCAGCCCGCGCCGCTCGAGCTCCGCCGCCATGCGACTGAGCGTCCAGTCCCCTGTCGCGTACGCAGTGAATGCCCACGTGATCAAATGCGCTCGGAGCGGGTCGATTTCGACCGTGCGCACCTCACGGCCGTCCTCGGTAACCAGACGGACGTTTCGGTACCCTAGTGGCGCCTTGCCTGGCGTGCCACCAGTCTTGGCTTTCTGCTCCATACCCTTGACTACTTCGTTCGCCAAGTTGCGGCTATAGAACTCGGCGATGGAGCTCATGATCCCGTGAAGCAGCATGCCACTCGGGGTCTCATCAATATTCTCGGTACTTGATACAAGTTCAGCGCCAGCCTTCTTGATGACCATGTGGATCTGCGCGTCGTCAAGTCGGTTTCGAGCAAGGCGATCGACCTTGTGGACGATCACGTAGTCGACCGGGTTGACTTGGAGGTACGCGAGCATCCGCTGCAGTTCTGGCCGGCTGTCGGCGAACTTGGCGGACTCGCCACGTTCGATGAACTCCTCGACAACGATCGCGCCCTTCGTCTCGGCCTTGCGCCGATTGGCCTCAAGTTGGGCGGGTAGCGAATAGCCGTCGGGATCACCATCGCGCTCAGCTTGTTCTTTGGTCGAGACTCGAACGTAGGAAACGGCCGTCTTGC
>JAHFVB010000414.1 GCA_023264755.1 Mycobacterium sp.
ACATAGAGTTCGGCCGCGCCACGGGGCCCGCCGGCGAGGAGCCGCGCCGGGTCCACCACCAGGACGGCATCGAACTCCAACCCCTTCGTCTCCGAAGGCGCCACCGTGCCGGGCACCCCCGGCGGACCGATCACCACGCTGGTGCCGTCGCGAGTGGCTTCGTCTCGAACGAATTCTGCTATCGCCGTGGCGAACTCGGACTCGGGAAGCTGGCGCGACCAAGGCGCGACGCCGCACGCGCGGACGGATTCCGGAGGCTTGACCCCCGGCGCGAACTCGGCCAGCAGCGCCGCGGCGACCGCCATGAGCTCGGCTGGAGTGCGATAGTTCACCGACAGCGACCGGTATCTCCAGCGGCCGGGCACGTACGGCTCCAGCATGGCGTCCCACGACGTCGCACCGGCTGCCGAGCGGCGTTGAGCCAAGTCGCCGACCACGGTGAAGGACCGGCTGGGGCAGCGCCGCATCAACACCCGCCAATCCATTTCGGAGAGCTCCTGTGCCTCGTCGACCACGACGTGTCGGTAGGTCCAGTCCCGGTCTGCGGCGGCGCGTTCGACGAGTTCGCGAGTGTCCAGCTCGGCGAAGCGCTCGGCCAAGTCGCTGCCGTCGATCAAGTCCTGGGCGAGCAGGTGGTCCTCGTCGTCCATCAGATCCTCGCGGTCGATCATGACGTCCAGCACCCCGGCGGCGTAGCGGGCTTCGACCTCGCGTTGCCGCTCGGCGGCTTGGTCGGCGGCCTTGTCCCGGCCGAGGAGGTCGACCAGTTCGTCGAGCAGCGGCACGTCCGACACCGTCCAGGAGGTGCCGTCGGCACGCCACAGCACCTGGTCGGCTCCGGCGGCGCGAAGCCGCTCCGGCGACTCGTAGAGGTCGGCCAACAAGGTCTCCGGCGTCAGCATCGGCCAGAGCTCGTCGAGGGTGCGGGCAAAGACTTCGTGGTCCTCGAGGTCGCTCAGCACGTCGGCCCGCATCTGGGCCCACGCGTGGCGATCCGCCCTAGTCAGCCAGCCCCGTCCGATTCGGCCGACCGCTCGCTCGGTGACCACGTAGGTGACGACGTCGACGAATACCGCGCGAGCCTCGTTGTGCGGCAGGCCGCTCTTGCGGGCCTCTTCCCTGGCCCACTCCACGGTCTCGGCGTCGATGTCGACCGTGACGTCGGGCAGCTCGATCGGTATGGGACGGCGCGGCAATTGCTGCCGATCGGCGATTGCCGCCGAGAGGACCTCGAGAATGCTCAACGAGCCCTTGAGTCGAGCGGCCTCCGAGCTGTCCTCGGCGGTGACGTGCAGACCGGGCACGAAGTCTCCGGCCGTCATGAATACGACGTCGGTCTCGCCCAGGGACGGCAGCACCCGGTCGATGTGGTCCAGGAAGGCCGGCGTGGGCCCGACGAACAGCGCGCCGTGGCTCTGCATCCGTTCCCGCTGGGTGTACAGCAGGTAGGCGACGCGGTGCAGCGCCACCACCGTCTTCCCGGTGCCCGGGCCGCCCTCGATCACCAGCACCCCAGGGTGATCGAGCCGGATGATGTCGTCCTGTTCGGCCTGGATGGTCGCCACGATGTCGCGCATCCCCTCACCACGCGGCGCATTGACCGCCGCGAGCAGCGCGGTGTCACCCCTGACCTCCGGTCCGGCGGCGTCGGGACGGCCCAACACCTCGTCGGTGAAGTCGAGTACCTGGCGCCCGCGCGTGTGGAACTGGCGGCGCCGGCGCATGTGCTCGGGGTGCGCGGCGGTCGCGACGTAGAACGCCCGCGACGCCGGGGCCCGCCAATCGAGCAACAGCGATTCGTAGCCGTGCTCTTCGTCGGACAGTCCGATCCGGCCGATGTAGAAGCGCTCCCCCGACACCGCGTCCAGCCGACCGAAACACAACCCGTTGTCCGCCACGTCCAGTCGCCGCATCCGCTTGGCCAGCGCGCGGACCTCCACATCCCGCTCCATGTGGTTCTCGCCGTCGCCGCGCAGAGCGGTCGCGTGCTCACCCGCCAGCCGTGCCCGCTCGGCATCCAGCCGCCCATAGAGCCGGTTCACGTAGCTCCGTTCGGCCTTCAACTCGTCTTCGTAACCCTGTGCTGACACATGACCTCGCATCGAATTGGCTTTCGTGGTAACCATTCTCCGTGGCGCCCTCATGGTGGCGGTCGCCGGCCCAAGCCAGGCGCGGTGGTGTGAGCCAACCCACCAACGCCCGGACGTTTCCCGAGCTTGCCCGCGGGGAATTGAGCCATCAAAACGACAACCGAGGTGCTGGGAACAGGCGCCCGCCAACGCTCACGCCCTCCGGACGGCAGGAGTACGTCATGTTCGGTAGCGCTCGGCCTTCACTGCGCCCGCTCGGGCGAGCCATTTCGGCGGTGCTGCCCGCCGCCGCCGCAGTCGTCGTCAGCTTCGGCTACCCGCCGTCGGCGGCGGCCGAGGAATGTCCGGACGTCCAAGTCGTCTTCGCCCGCGGCACCTTCGAATCACCCGGTGTCGGCGCCACCGGACAGTCCTTCGTCGATGCCCTCAAAGCCGAACTGCCGAACAAGTCGGTCGACGTCTACCCGGTGAACTACCCGGCCTCACTCGACTTCGCCAGGGCCGCCGACGGTGTCGCCGACGCCAGCAACAAGGTCCAAGACGTTGCCAACAAGTGCCCGAAGACCAAGATGGTGCTTGGCGGCTACTCCCAAGGCGCCGCCGTGATCGCCTACCTCACGACCGACCACGTCCCGCCCAATTTCGAGTTGCCTGCGGGCATCACGGGCCCGATGCCGAAATCGGTCGCCAACCACGTCGCGGCGGTGGCGCTCTTCGGCAAGCCGTCGACCGGCTTCCTGAACATGCTCGACCCCACCGCCCCGCCGATCACCATCGGTCACGAATACGGCAAGAAGGCGCTCGATCTCTGCGTGGACAACGATCCGGTCTGCACTGCGGGCGGTGGCGGTGACCCCGGCGCACACGGCTTGTACGCGGTCGACGGGATGACTCAGCAGGCCGCGGGATTCGCCGCCCAGCACGTGTCGTCCTCGCCGAAGTAGCCGGGCTCGTCCTCCGAGGCCGCTCGGCTCCCCGGGTACCGTTCGATGGTGCCTACGACGACCGAACCTGACCGGGTGCAAGCGCTACGCGACGCCGAAGACAAGGCCGAGGCCCTGTTCGACGAGGTCCTCGAACGTGGGCTGATCGTCCCCGGCGTCAGCGAGCGCGAGCTCAGCGACCACGTCCGCACGCTCGCCAACGAGTTGTTCGACGTGCGCCGGTTCTGGCACAAGCGGATCGTGCGGTCCGGCGTGAACACGATGGAGCCCTACGCCTCTAACCCCCCAGACCGGCGGCTCGAAACCGACGACATCGTCTTCCTGGACTTCGGACCGTTGTTCGAAGACTGGGAAGCCGACTTCGGACGTACCTACGTACTGGGCGACGATCCAGTCAAACACCGCCTCGTCGAAGACCTGTCCACGATCTGGGAACTCGGACGCGCGCACTTCTGCGCCACCCCCACGATCACCGGAGCGCAGCTGTACCACCACGTGACGGGCTTGATCGCGGAGGCGGGCTGGGGCCACGCCGCCACCCACACCGGCCATCTGATCGGTGAGTTCCCGCACGAGCGGATCAACGACGGAGAGCTGGCCAGTTACCTCGCCCCGGGAAGCGATGGCCCGATGCGCCGACTGGATGCGAATGGTCGGCAATGCCATTGGATCCTCGAGATCCACCTGGTAGACCACGACCGCGGCTTCGGCGGCTTCTTCGAACAGCTGCTCGACATCTGAAGCGGGCCGACTCGGTGCGCCCAGTCGCGAGCCGCACTGCCCGGAGGGGTGCCGGGGAGACGTTCGGCCGCCCCTAGGGTGTACGGGGTGACGGACGAACGTGGCGAAGACCTGAGCCATCACGCACAGTCGACGGCGCCGCTCTACGATGCACTTCGCGCGTTCGTCGAGCGCGACCAGGCTCCGTTCTACAGCCCCGGCCACAAGGGTGGCCGCACGCTCGATCCGTGGTTCCGCGAGCACATCGCCGCACTGGATCTGAACAACCTGCCCGATACCGACACCTTGCACTGCCCGGAGGGCCCGATCCTGCAGGCCGAGCAGTTGATCGCCCAAGCCTGGGGCGTCGGCCAGAGCTTCCTGCTCGTCGGCGGTTCCACCAGCGGCAACATCGCCATGGCTCTCTCGGCTCTGCGGCCCGGTGAGCGAGTGCTCGTCCAGCGCAACGCACACAAGTCCGTGATCGCCGGACTGGTCCAGGTCGGCGCACATCCGGTCTGGCTAGATCCCCTGTGGGACAACAGGTTTGGCGTCGCCCACGGAGTCGACGTCGCATCGGTCGAACGCGCCTTCCGGGACAGTGGGGCCACGGCGCTGTGGGTCCTCCATCCCACCTACTTCGGAACCACGGCGGACCTCCTGGCGCTGGCCGCCACCTGTCGGCGCTTCGATGCTCGCCTACTGGTCGACAGCGCACACGGGCCGCACTTCGCCTTCCACCCCGACCTGCCGGTGGCCGCCGAGCAGTCGGGCGCCACCGCGACCGTGCAGTCGATCCACAAGATCCTCTCGGGCCTGAGCCAGGCTGCCGTACTTCACGTCGATCCCGCCGCGTTGGATCCGGCGACGGTGCGCCGCGCGCTGCAACTGATCCAGACCACCAGCCCACACTTCGCCATCATGGCGTCCGTCGATCTGGCTCGGCGTCAAATGGCCACGGCGGGAAGGGAAATGCTCGAGCAGACCCTGATTCGGGCGCGCCGCACGGCGCAGCGGCTCGCGGCGATCCCCGGGCTGGAAGTGCTGCGAGGTGAACACCTGACCGGACCCGGGACGGGACTACACCAGCTCGACGAGACCAAGCTACTGATCAGAACGTCGGGGCTGGCGGCCGAAGCCCGCGACATCCTGGCCAGGCTCAACGAACGGCACGGCGTCCA
>JAHFVB010000415.1 GCA_023264755.1 Mycobacterium sp.
CAATAGTGATTATTGGGTACTCGCTTGTCTTCCGGAAGAGCCCCCAGGTCGAGGAGTGGCCAGTGGACGTCGGCACCACCCGGCGCAAGACCGTGGCGGCAGCCGCCGTCGGGGTGGTGGCGGCCGCGGCGGCCGGCTCGGCGGCCCCGACCGCCGCCGCCGCCGCGCCGCGGTGCCCCGACATCGAGATCGTGTTCGCCCGCGGCACCGACGAGCCGGCCGGCATCGGACGCGTCGGGCAGGCGCTCGTCGACGAACTGCGTCCGCTGGTGGGCAAGAAGTCGATCGGTACCTACGCCGTGCAGTACCCGGCGAACTATGACTTCCTCCAAGCCGCCGCGGGCGCCACCGACGCCAGCAAGCACGTGCAGGCCACCGCCGCCAAGTGCCCGGCGACGAAGATCGTAATGGGGGGCTACTCGCAGGGGGCGGCCGTCATCGACGTGGTCGCCACCTCGCCGATCGCCGGCCTCGGCTACACCGCTCCGCTGCCGGCCGCCGTCGTGCCCCGCGTCGCCGCGATCGTGGTGTTCGGCAACCCGTCGGCGCGGCTCGGTCAACCGCTGACCGTGATGAGCCCCGACTTCGGAGCCCGCACGGCTGACCTGTGCAACACCAACGATCCCATCTGCTCCACCGGTCGCGACTTCGACGCCCATGTCCACTACCCCGAGTCGGGGCTGGTCAAGTTGGCGGCCAAGTGGGTCGCCAGCCATGTGCAACAGAAGGATTCGTCGGCCGGCGCCCGCTAACTCCGCAAGAAGGCCAACAGGTCGGCGTTGACGACGTCGGCGTGTGTGGTCGGCATGCCGTGGGGGAACCCGTGATACGTCTTAAGCGTGCCGTTCTTCAACAGCGCGGCCGACTTCGGGCCGGAGGCGACGTAGGGGACGATCTGGTCGTCGGTGCTGTGCATCACCAGGGTCGGCACCGTGATCCTCTTCAGGTCCTCGGTGAAGTCGGTCTGCGAGAACGCCACGATGCCGTCGTAGTGGGAGAGGGCGTCGCCCATCATGCCTTGGCGCCACCAGTTCTCGATGACGGCCTCGGAGGGCTCCACGCCCGGTTGGTCGAAGTTGTAGAACGGACCCGCGGCCAGTGCGCGGTAGAACTCCGAGCGGTTGGCCGCCAGCTGAGCCTGCAGGCCGTCGAATGCGCTCATGGGCAACCCTTCCGGGTTGGCGTCGGTCTGCACCATCAGCGGGGGCACGGCGCTGATCAGCACGGCCTTGGCCGCGCGGGCCTCGCCGTGGCGGGCCAGGTACCGCACGACTTCGCCACCGCCGGTGGAGTGTCCGACGTGGATGGCGTCGTGCAGGTCCAGGTGTGCCACGACGGCGGCGAGGTCGTCGGCGTAGTGGTCGAGGTCGTGGCCGTCGACGGTCTGCGTCGAGCGCCCGTGTCCACGCCGGTCGGCGGCGATGACGCGGTAGCCCTGCGCCAGGAAGAACAACATCTGGTTGTCCCAGTCGTCGGCCGACAGCGGCCAGCCGTGACTGAACACGATGGGCTGACCGTGGCCCCAGTCGCGGTAGAAGATGTCGGTGCCGTCGGGAGTGGTGACGAATGTCATTGGAGTGCCTCTCGGTTCGGTGTTCGAGTTCAGTCGACCGGGTTGACGCGGGACACGATCAGCGGGTCGGCGGGGGTGAAGGGAAAGTTCGGCAGGTCGTCGAGGTGGGTGGCGAAGGACGCGGCCAACACTTCCCGCGAGTAGGCACTCGCCGAAGCACGGTAACCGATGTCGGCGGGGAAGGGCTGGTCGAAGAAGATCAGGAAGTGCCAGTCCTGCGTCCCGACGTTCTCGATGTGGTGTGGGTAGGCCCGCGGAATGAAGTACACGTCACCGGTGGTGAGCTGCCAAGTATCAAGCGTCCCATCGGGATTCATGATCGTCATGCGGGCGTCGCCGTGTGCGACGTAGCCCATTTCCGCGGTGACGGGGTGCCAGTGCGGCTCGCGCATGCCGTCCTCGGCGACCCGCAGCGAGTACATCGAGATGTCCTTCAACGCCGGCCAGAACTGGTCGCGGGCGAAGCGGGCGTTGCCGCTGGCGTAGTTCAGGCCGGGAGCCTGGGCTTCGATGTCGAACGTGTGCGGGTCGTTGAAGTGAGCAGCCGTCGGCACCACCGGTGCGCCGATGCGGGCGGCCAGCTTGTGGTCGACGGTGCTGCGGCGGAGCTTGCCGAAGTCCGATGCCGGCAGGTCGTAGGTGTTGCCCAACACGGCGTCGGTGAAGGCGCCCATGGTGGCGCCGAATCCGAAGTCCTCCGGGCGTTCGTTGCGGAACGCGATGATGAACTCGGCGACGTCGGTGCCGATGTTCTCGATGTGGTGCAGGGCGCCGGAGTCGACGTGGAACATCTGTCCGGCGGTCACGATGAAGTTGGAGAACCTGCTGCCGTTGTCGAGCACCGACACCAGGGCGGTTCCCGACACGCAGTAGGTGAGTTCGTTGGCGTTGGCATGCCAGTGCGGCGTGCGCATGGCACCAGGGTTGAGCAGCACCCGCTTGATCGACAGATTCTTCAGGATGGGCAGGTTGTCGGCGGTGACGCGGCGCATGGAGCCCAGCTCGGACTCTTCGACGACCTCGCCGTCGAGCAGGGAAGTGGTGTGGCTGCTGCGGGTGGTGGTGGCGGTCATGCGGACTCCTCGGGCTGACGTGCGGTGGGCGTGACACCTACCTTGGTCCACCCGGGTGGTCGGAGTCTGCGGCGCCAGCCGCCAGTTCGACTGGTGGGTGGCGGCCACGGTTCAGTACCCGCTAGCCTCCAGTGCGCTCGGTGTCCCTGGGGCGCGCGGACGCCGCCGCGACCGGATCGCACCGACGAGCGTCCCGCAGGCGCCGACGGCGAGCGTGCCCAGCCACCCGAGGTGCGCGGCGATCATCACGTGGCGCTGCGCCGCGGCCGGATGGTCGCCGCCGACTCGATACAGGGTGAGTTGATCGTCGTGATAGGCCACGGGAAGAGCCAAGGGCGCCAAGGGCATCGAGCCCCTTCCCGATTCCACCACCACCCAGCCCACTCCGGCCGCGGCGAGCTCGCTCGCGCGTGCCCCGGACAGCAGCAGCTGCTGCACCGCACGGGCGCGTTTCCCCTCCCCGGGTACGGTGCGGCCACCGATGTTCAGATCGCCGGTCGTCAACACCTCGGCCGACACCCAGCGCGGCAGCGGGTCGAGCACGGGAGCCGTTCCCGCCCAGCCGAATTGCCGCATGCTGTCGGGGGGCAGTACCGCCACCGGCCGCGGGTCGGCGTTGACCGCGGCCGCCACCGCCGTCCACCCCGGCGGGTAGCGCACCGAGCCGACCTGGCCGCCGACTCCCCAAGCCAGGTCGGGCAGCACTGCCAGCAGCGCCACGCAACAACAGGCCGCGGTCACCGGCGGGGAGACCCTGGCGCGCAACGTCATCACCGCCGACGCCCCCGCCAGCACGTAGCCCGGCATCGCCAGCGCGACCCACTTCTGTCCGTCGCGCAGCACCCCGAGCCCGGGCCACGCGCGGACCAGCGCCTCGAGTGCCGCCATCCCTGGGCCCGTCGCGGTCAGCGCGGGGCACACCACCGCAACGGCGGCGAGTACCAGCAGCGGCACCGCCGTCGGGCAGCGCAGCGCCGTCGGCAGGCCGATGGCGACCACCGTCAGCAGCACGGCGGTGCCGACCAGCGCGAACAGCGTCGTGCGCGAATCGGGTACCGCCTGGGAGTTCCAGATGCCGCCGAGGCCGGCGAGGCTGCCCAAGGTGCCGAGCCCAGGCTCCGCGCGGGCGGCGAAGTCGGATACCCCCGTCGCCTGGGTCGAGGACAGCGAGCCTGCGAGCACCGAGGCGAGCAGCCACGGCAGTGCGGTGAGGACGGCCACCCCCAGGCTGAACGCCGCGCACGCCCATCGGGGCCGGCCCGCGCCGGGGGCGGCGGTGCACACCAAGGCGACGGTGGCGGCCAGCAGTAGCCCCGTCGGCGTCAGGCCCGCGAGGGCGATCCAGCACACCAGCGGCCAGAAGCTGCCGTCGCCGGCGCGCAATCGCAGCACCGCCGCCGCGACCCAGGGCAAGCAGCCGTAGCCCACCAGCAGACTCCAGTGGCCCTGCAACAACCGTTCGGCCACATAGGGATTCCAGCTCGCGAGCGTGACGGCCACGAACTGTCCGGGTAGCCCGGCGGCGGGTAACACGACGCCGACCAGCTTGGCCGCCCCCCAGCCCGCCAGCCAGAGTCCGCCGATCAGCAGCGCCTTGACCACGACCGCGCCGCCGAACGCCCAGGAGCCCAGCGCCACGGCGAAGTCCTGCGGCAGCGCGCGGGGGGCCGCTTCGGACAGTCCGAGTGCCGCGTCGGACAGATACGAGCGCGGAGTCGACACCGCATCCCGAAGCAGCAGATATCCCGGCGCCAGCAACGGCGCCGTCACCAAGAGCGTCAGTGCCAGCGAATACGCGGGCACCGCCAGCGCACGTAGCTTGGCCAGGACGATCAGACGGGTCGGTCCGGGGGCGTGTCGGGACGCCGCTGCGTCGGGAGTTTCTCGGTGGCGGCCTCGGCTGCGGGCATGGGCCCGGAATCCATGGGTTTGCGACCGAAGAAGCCGTGGTCGGGCTGGTCGAGGCCGGGATCGATCAACGCGGCCTGAGACCGCATCGCGAAGAATGTGAACGTGCCGCCGGCCACCAGGGCCAGGATGCCGAGCGCGGTGAAGCTGATGGGCAGCACCCGGGTCCACAGTCCGACCCGGTCGCGTTCGTCGCGGGCACTGGCCACCTGGGTCTCCACGGTGTCCTCGGTCGAGGTGACGGTGTAGTCGACGTAGGTGACCTCGGGCTTGAGCTTGTCCCTGGCGTAGTAGTGGAAGCCGTGGTCCTTGGCCTTGACGATGGTGCCGGAGACCGGATCCACCCAGAAGGTGCGCTGCGCGGCGTAGTA
>JAHFVB010000416.1 GCA_023264755.1 Mycobacterium sp.
GGCCCTCGGCCATGCCTACGTCACCAACCGGCAGATCGAGTCCGCTCGTATCGCCATCAACCGGCACATCAAGCGTGGCGGCAAGGTGTGGATCAACATCTTCCCGGACCGCCCGCTGACCAAGAAGCCGGCCGAAACCCGAATGGGTTCCGGTAAGGGTTCGCCGGAGTGGTGGGTCGCCAACGTCAAGCCCGGACGCATTCTGTTCGAGCTCAGCTACCCCGATGAGAAGATTGCGCGCGAAGCACTTACCCGCGCAATCCACAAGTTGCCCATCAAGGCTCGCATCGTGACCAGAGAGGAGCAGTTCTGATGGCAGTGGGAACTTCGCCAGGTGAACTGCGCGAGCTGACCGAAGAAGAGTTGATCTCCCGGCTCAAGGAGTCGAAGGAAGAGCTCTTCAACCTTCGGTTCCAAACGGCAACCGGTCAGCTGGCCAACAACCGGCGGCTTCGCGTGGTGCGTCATGAGATCGCGCGCGTCTACACAATTTTGCGTGAACGTGAACTGGGTCTGGCTTCCGGGCCCGCAGGAGATGATTCGTAATGGCTGAAGCAGAAACCAAGGGACCCGCGCGGACTCCCCGCACCGAGAAGCCGCGTGGCCGTCGCAAGACGGTCATCGGCTACGTGGTCAGCGACAAGATGCAGAAGACCATCGTGGTCGAGCTCGAAGACCGCGTGAAGCACCCCTTGTACGACAAGATCATCCGGACCAGCAAGCGGGTCAAGGCCCACGACGAGAACGGTGACGCCGGCATCGGCGACCGCGTCTCGCTGATGGAGACTCGTCCGCTCTCGGCTACCAAGCGGTGGCGGCTCGTCACGATCCTCGAGAAGGCCAAGTAGCGCTTCGGCCCTACGGCAACCAACGTCCTTCACCCGCGCTGCGGGTGGAGGACGTTGTTCGTTTCGGGGGTTGAGTTCGGTCAGGCCCGAGCGGCTGCGCGCCGCAGCACCAGCGAGCGCTCGTAGGCCCAGCTGGCCAGCGCCGATTCCCGGGCGCTGTCATGGCCGGGCTGGGTGGCCAATCGTTCGTGGGTTCTGGCCAACGCGGCGTACCACGCGGCGGCCGGCTCCCCGGCCTCGAGCGCCGGGCGCCTGTCGTCGGTCAGCACCGTGAGTTCCCGTAGCGGGTCCAGTAGGTGGCTCATCGTCGGATCCTCACTGCCCGGTCTTGCGGGCGGTCTGGCGGTTGGAGGAGGGAGCCTTGCTCTGGACCCTCAGCCAAGGGCGGTGCAACTCCAGGTCGCGCCGGGCGGCTTCGGTGGCGACGATCCGCTCGACCCGGTCGAACAGCTGCTCGCGGGTCATTCCGAACTCCGTCAGCACTTCGTCGCTGGGCGGTCCGCCGTAAGGGGCCCAGCTGCGGACGAAGTCGAGGAGCGCGCGGTCGAACCGGTCCATCACCTCAAGACCCACCCTTCTTCTTGTTGTAGACGTCGAAGCCCACGGCGGCTAGCAGCACCAGCCCCTTGATGACCTGCTGTACGTCGCTGCCGATGCCGATCAGCGACATTCCGTTGTTCAGCACCCCGAGCACGAATCCGCCGATGACGGCGCCGAACACCGTTCCGACGCCGCCGTTGGCCGACGCGCCACCGATGAACGCGGCGGCAATGGCCTCCAACTCCATCCCGATACCTGCTTGCGGCGTAGCGGCATTGAGCCGCGCAGCGAAGAGCAGTCCGGCCAACGCCGAGAGCAGGCCCATGTTGACGAAGACCAGAAAGGTCACGCGCTTGGTCTTGACCCCAGAGAGCCGCGCTGCGGCCACGTTGCCCCCGACGGCGTAGACCTGCCTGCCGAAGACGGTGCTACGCATGATGAATGCGTAGACGACGAAGGCCACCGCGAGGATGATGCCGACGACGGGTATGCCGCGGTAGCTGGCCAGCAGTAGCGTGAAGGCCGCCAGCGCGGCCACGATCGCAGCGCACTTGGCGATGAACCAGCCGACCGGTGGCACGTCGAATCCGTACCGGGTCTGCGTCTTTCGCTGACGAACCTGCTGCCACACCGCGGCGGACATGACCAGCACGCCGAGGATGACGGTCGGCCAGTGGTAGAGCCCGCCCTTGCCGAGCTCGGGCAGGAACCCGCTGCTGACCTGACCGAAGCTGCGGGGGAAGGGGGCGATCGACTGCCCCTCCAGCAGGTACTGCGTGGCCCCGCGGAACACCAGCATGCCCGCCAGGGTCACGATGAACGACGGAATGCCGACGTAGGCGATCCAAAAGCCTTGCCAGGCCCCGATCAACGCACCCAGGAGCAGACAGGCCGCCACGGCCAGTGGCCACGGCATGTCGTGTCGGATCATCAGCACCGCGGACATGGCTCCGATGAACCCTGCGATGGATCCCACCGACAGGTCGATGTGTCCGGAGATGATGACGACGACCATCCCGATGGCCAGGATGAGAATGTAGCCGTTCTGCTGAACGATGTTGGTGACGTTGAGCGGCTTGAGCAGGATCCCGCTGGTCCAGACCTGGAACAGCACCACGATCAGCGCCAGCGCGACGACCATGCCGTACTGTCGAAAGTTACCGCGCAGCAGCGTGATCAACCGGTTCGTCGGTGAGTCCGGTGGCGGGGAGGTGGGCGCCGGCGGCGCCGAGTCCACCGTGGAACTGGTGGTCATGTGTTCGGCCCCTTCATCATGTAGTGCATCAGCGTCTCCTGGGCTGCGTCGACGCGGGCCACCTCGCCGGTGAGTCGGCCTTCGTTGAGGGTGTAGATGCGATCGCACAACCCGATCAGCTCGGGTAGTTCGGACGATATGACGATCACCGACTTACCCTCGGCGGCCAGGGCATTGATGATCGTGTAGATCTCGTACTTCGCGCCGACGTCGATGCCTCGGGTGGGTTCGTCGAGGATCAGCACGTCCGGGTCGGCGAAGATCCACTTGCTCAGCACCACCTTCTGCTGGTTGCCGCCCGAGAGGTGCCCCGTGGTGGCCTTCACCGAAGGGGCCTTGATGTGCATGTCGTTGCGGAAGCGTTCGGCGACCCGGGTCTCCTCGTGCTCGTTGATGATCGCCGCCCGGCTCACCTTTGACAGGGAGGCCAGGGTCACGCTGCGCGCGATGTCGTCCATCAGGTTGAGCCCGTAGTGTTTGCGATCCTCGGTGGCATAGGCGATGCGATGGCCGATCGCCTCGGACACGGTGCGCGTGCGGATTTCCTTGCCGTCCTTGAAGACCGCGCCGCCGCCCTTCTTTCCGTAGCTTTGGCCGAATACGCTCATCGCGAGCTCGGTGCGGCCCGCGCCCATGAGTCCCGCCAGCCCGACGACCTCGCCGCGTCGAACGTTGATGGACACCCCGTCGACGACCTTGCGCTGCTGATCGAGTGGATGGAACACGGTCCAGTTCTCGACGGCGAAGGTGACCTCGCCGATGGGGTGTTCCGTTCGCTCGGGGAAGCGGTCGACCATGTCGCGCCCCACCATGCCGCGGATGAGGTGTTCCTCGGTGAGTCCTGACTCCATGGGCAGGGTTTCGATGGTTCGCCCGTCGCGCAGGATCGTGATGGTGTCGGCGACGCGCATCACCTCGTTGAGTTTGTGCGAGATGATGATGCAGGTGAGGCCCTGGGCCCTGAGCTCGGTGATGAGGTCCAGCAGGTGTCGGCTGTCCTCGTCGTTCAGCGCGGCCGTCGGCTCGTCCAAGATCAGGAGCTTGACCTTCTTCGATAGGGCCTTGGCGATCTCGACGAGTTGCTGCTTGCCGACCCCGATGTCGGCGATCCGGGTGCGCGGACTCTCGTCCAGCCCTACGCGGTCGAGCAGGCGCTGGGCATGCGTCATGGTCTCGTGCCAGCTGATCACTCCGGCCGAGGCGTGTTCGTTGCCGAGGAAGATGTTCTCGGCGATGGACAGCACGGGCACCAGTGCGAGTTCCTGGTGAATGATTCCGATGCCGCGTCGTTCACTGGAGCGAATGTCCTTGAACTCGCCTGGCGCGCCGTCGAAGTGGATCTCGCCCTGGTAGCTGCCGTGCGGGTAGATGCCGCTCAACACCTTCATCAGAGTCGACTTCCCGGCTCCGTTCTCGCCGCAGATGGCGTGTATCTCGCCGGGCCGCACGGCCAGGTTGACTCCGCTCAAGGCGGTGACGTTGCCGAACCGCTTGGTGATGTCCCGCATTTCGAGCAGCGGTGCGGCCAAGTCTGCGCTCACGCCAGCTGAGCCGACGTGTAGTAGCCGGAGTCGACGAGCACCTTCTGATAGTTGCCCTTGTCCACGCTGACCGGGTCCAGCAGGAAGGCTGGCACGACCTTGACCCCGTTGTCGTAGGTCTTGGTGTCGTTGACCTCGGGGGTGCCACCGGTCAGCACCGAATCAGTCATCTGCACAGCGGCTTTGGCCAATTCTCGGGTGTCCTTGAACACCGTCTGGGTCTGCTCGCCGGCGATGATGGACTTCACCGACGCCAGTTCGGCATCCTGACCGGTGACGATCGGAAGCGGATTGGCCGGCGTGCCGTAGCCCGCGCTCTTGAGCGCCGAGATGATCCCCAGCGACATGCCGTCATAGGGGGACAGGACGGCGTCCACTCGGCCACTGGTGTAGGCCTTGCTCAACAGATTGTCCATGCGTGACTGCGCCAGGCCGCCGTCCCAACGCAGTGTCGCCACCTGGCCGAATGACGTTTGGCCGCTCTTCACGACCAGCTTGCCGCTGTCGAGGTACGGCTGCAGCACGCTCATGGCGCCGTTGAAGAAGAACGTCGCGTTGTTGTCGTCGGGTGAGCCGGCGAACAGTTCGATGTTGAAGGGCCCCTTGCCCTGTGCGAGTCCAAGCTTGTCCACGAGGTAGGACGCTTGCAGCACCCCGACCTTGAAATTGTCGAAAGTCGCGTAGTAGTCGACGTTTCCGGTGCCTCGGATCAGCCGGTCGTAACTGACG
>JAHFVB010000417.1 GCA_023264755.1 Mycobacterium sp.
TCGGGCAGGTCGTCGAACCCGGTCTCCATCAGTGTCAGTCTGGTTCCATCCGCGATTTCGGTCAGGTCGAAGCGGACGACGGTCGAGTTGCCGGGCACTGGGTCGGCGTCGGCTACGCGTGCCCAGCGGTAGACCAGGAGCGTTGGCTTGTCCGCGCGTTCGACGACGAGCCGGAACTGGCCGTGCTGCGGCCAACCGAAGTATCCCGTTCCGCCTGGCTTGGCTTCGAATTCACAAGTGTCACCGAACCATTGGGCGATCAACTCGGGTTCGGTCAGTGCCGCCCACACCTTCTCGGGCGTGGCGTTGATGTCGATGGTGCGGGTGATGTCGAGCGTTGCCATGTGGAGCCCCTTACCTAGCTTCGACGATTGATGTGCAACTCGACAATTGCACATCGATTGGGCTTAATGCAACCCCCAAGTTGCACTTCTTGGCCGTCGGCGCGTTCGGGCATGCGCGCCGGCCGGCGCTTGACTAGTTTCGATAGGTGGACCTCAACACCGTGCGGGCGGTCGTGACGCCGACGACCCGCGCCGAACTGTGGCCGCTGGAGCCGACCGACGCGGTATTGGCCGGTGGCACGTGGCTGTTCTCCGAGCCGCAACCTCGACTGCGCCGGCTCGTCGATCTCACGGGTCTGGATTGGCCGCCGATCATCTTGAGCGACAACGGCATTGAGCTGGCCGCGACGTGCACTCTGGCACAGGTCTCCGCACTGTCGGCCCGGCTGCCCGCCGACCGGCCCGACTGGTTGGCCGCTCCCCTGTTTCACCAGTGCTGTACGGCGCTGCTGGCCTCGTTCAAGATCTGGCGAACGGCGACCATCGGCGGCAACCTCTGTCTGTCCTTCGCCGCCGGTTCAATGATCTCGCTGGGTAGCGCGCTCGACGCGGAACTCCTGATCTGGCGATCCGACGGCACCGACTACCGAGTGCCGGTCGTCGACTTCGTCACCGGAGCCGGTACCAACGTGTTGGCCGCCGACGACGTGCTCCGGTCCGTGCACCTACCCGCCCGCGCGCTGCGCGGGCGGACGGCCTACCGCAAGCTGGCCCCGTCGCCGCTGGGCCGCTCCGGCATCGTGGTGATCGGGCGGCGCGACGACGACGGGACGTTCACGCTGTCGGTGACCGCCGCGACGGTGCGCCCATACGTCTTCGCCCTGCCCGCACCGGACGTCGAGCTGGTGCGGCGTACCCATGCCACCATCCCCGACGACGCCTGGACCGACGACGCACACGGCGATCCGGATTGGCGGTGTGCCATGACGCTGCTGCTGGCGGAAGAGCTTTGCGCGGAGCTCGCATGAGCACCACGAGCGTCAATGGTCGAGTGCTGCCGGATGATCCGCGGCCGGGTCAGTGTCTGCGCACCTATCTTCGCGAGCACGGCCACTTCGAGGTGAAGAAGGGTTGCGACGCCGGCGATTGCGGCGCGTGCTCGGTGCTGGTGGACGGTGCCCCGGTCCACTCGTGCGTGTTCCCCGCGTTCCGCGCGGCCGGACACGAGGTCACGACGGTCGCCGGGCTCGGCACTCCGGAGCACCCGCACCCCATGCAACGCCGGTTCGTCGAGGCCGCCGGTTTCCAGTGCGAGTTCTGCACGGCGGGCATGATCACCACGGCGTCGACGCTGACGTCCGAGCAACTCGACGACCTACCCCAGCAGCTCAAGGGCAACCTCTGCCGGTGCACCGGCTACCGCGCGATCACCGATGCCCTCGCCGGGGCCGTGAACACCAAGAAGGTCGGCGGCGCAGGCGATTCCGTCGGTGCCCCTGCTGGACTTCGCGTCGCCACCGGGACCGAGCAGTACACCATGGACCATGCCCCAGCCGGGTTGCTGCACATGGCGGTGCTGCGCAGTCCGGTCCCCCACGCCCGCATCGCGTCCATCGACGCGACGGCCGCCGAACGGTTACCCGGCGTGAGGCTCGTGCTGACTCATCGCGACAGCCCACCCGTCGCGTTCTCCACGGCCCGGCACGACAACCGGCTCGACGATCCCGACGATTCGTTCGTACTGGACGACGTGGTGCGCTTCGTCGGTCAGCGCGTGGCCGCCGTGGTGGCCGACACCGTTGCGCTGGCCGAGCAGGCCTGCGAACTCATCCGGGTCGAGTACGACGAACTGCCGGCCGTGTTCGACCCGGAGGCCGCGCGGGCCCCTGGCGCCCCCGTGCTGCACGCCGGCAAGGGCGCCGATGCGCGCATCGCCGACGTCGCGCGCAACGTCGTCGCGGAGTTGCACGGTGGCGTGGGCGATTTCGAGGCCGGACTGACCGCCGCGCGGCAGGGCGGCGGCGCGGTCGTGCGCGGACGGTGGACCACCCAGCGCGTTCAGCATGCGCACTTGGAGACCCACGGCTGCACGGGCTGGCGCGCCGAGGACGGGCGCTTGGTGATTCGCACCAGTTCCCAGGTGCCGTTCCTGGTACGCGACGAGCTGTGCCACCTCTTCGGGCTGGACCGCACGCAGGTCCAGGTCTTCACGCGACGCATCGGCGGCGGCTTCGGCGGCAAGCAGGAGTTGCTGACCGAGGACCTGGTCGCACTCGCCGTGCTGCGGTTGGGGCAACCGGTGCGCTACGAGTTCACCCGGTCCGACGAGTTCACGTCTGCTCCGTGCCGTCACCCGTTCCGCGTCGATGCCACCGTCGCGGCCGGCGCCGACGGGGTGTTGACGGCGTTGGCGGTCGACGTGCTGATCGATGCGGGCGCCTACGGCAATCACAGCCCTGGCGTCATGTTCCACGGGTGCGGCGAGTCGGTGTCGGTGTACCGGTGTGCCAACAAGCGCGTCGATGCGCAGGCCGTGTACACCAACAACATTCCGTCGGGGGCGTTCCGCGGGTACGGCCTGGGGCAGGTGATCTTCGCGGTCGAGTCCGCACTGGACGAGTTGGCGCAGCAGCTCGGCATCGATCCGTTCGACCTCAGACGGCGCAACGTCGTGGTGCCCGGGGACCCGTTCACCGACGCGCACGTGGCCGACGACGATCTGACGTTCGGAAGCTATGGCCTGGACCAGTGTCTGGACCTCGCGCAGGATGCGCTGGCCTCTGGGGAAGGCATGGCGCCACCGGCCGGGCCGCAGTGGCGCGTCGGCGAGGGCATGGCCATCGCGATGATCGCCACGATCCCGCCGCGCGGGCACTTCGCCGACGCCTCCGTCTCATGGGACGCCGACGGTGACTACACCGTGTCCGTCGGCACGGCCGAGTTCGGCAACGGCACGTCCACCGTCCACACCCAGATCGTGGCGTCCGAGCTGGGCGTCGGCGCCGAGCGGGTGCGGCTCCGTCAGTCCGATACCGACGCCGCCGAGCACGACACGGGAGCGTTCGGGTCGGCGGGCGTGGTGGTGGCCGGGCTGGCGGTGCAGTCGGCGTGCCGGGAGCTGCTGGCGAAGGTGTCGGCGGGTGGTCGGGCGCCGTTGGTCGGCCGGGGTCGCCACGATGGCACGCCGCGCTCGGTGGCCTTCAACGTGCATGGGTTCCGCGTCGCGGTCAACGTCCAGACGGGCGAGGTGCGCATCCTGCAGTCGGTGCAGGCCGCCGACGCCGGGGTGGTGATGAATCCCGAGCAGTGCCGCGGGCAGATCGAAGGTGGGGTGGCCCAGGCGATCGGCACCGCGCTGTTCGAGGAACTGAAGGTGAGTGGAGCCGGGGTGGTGCTCACCATGGACCTGCGCAATTACCACCTTCCGCAGTTGGCCGACGTGCCCGTCACCGAGGTCTACTTCGCCGATACCCACGACGCGCTCGGACCGTTTGGCGCCAAGTCGATGAGCGAGTCGCCGTACAACCCGGTGGCCCCGGCCTTGGCCAACGCCATCGCCCGGGCCTGCGGGGCCCGGCTTCACGAACTTCCGATGACACCCGCACGGGTGTGGCGGGCGCTGAGGAACGGCGAGGCTAGCTGAGGCCGTGCTTGGTGCGTGCGCTGTGCTCCAGCGCATCGCTGACGGCGAACCCTTGGAGCAAACGCTTCTTGCCGCTCCACCCGCAGCCACACATCGCCTGGTTACGCCAGGGGACGGCCACGACGTAGGTCGCAGTCCCCGTAGCTAACTCTCGTTTGGTGGCCCACATGATCACCAAAATACTCCATGATCTGCGTAAAGAACACTATCAGTTCCCTATGTAATCGCTGGCTACACTTTCAGCTAACACTTTCGGCCGTGGTCGACGTTCTCATCGCCCCCACCTCGACGTGGCAGTCCGCCCGAAACGGCGAGGTTGATCATGAAAATCGAGCTGGACTCCGTTTGGGGTCGTAAAAATGACGCCAGCGTAGAGCAGAGCTCAGCTAAGCACTCTGCCAAGCCGCATGTCGCGGTGCCTGCCGCCCGCTGGAGCCCAGTCGCGCGTCACCAGCACCCTAAACTGGGCCGCATGATCAGCAAGCTGACCGCGCTACTGATCGGAATAGGGTTGTTGTCCGCGTGCTCCACCACCGCGGCAGACACCGCCGGCCACAAACCGCGGTACCAGGTCTCGATCATCAGCGACTCCTTCACGGCAGGCGGCGAGCAAGGCGGCCTGGGGCCCAATGGCTGGCCAGCCTTAGCCCGAAAGACCCTCGAAAATGAGGGCGTCGACGCCGATTTCCACTACGCCCCGGAGGGCGGGGCCGGGTATGCCACGGTGGGTTCCTTCGGCGGCACGTTCGGCGATCAAGTCAGGGCCGTCGTCGGCGTCGCCGACGACCTGGTGGTGTTCTTCGGTAGCACCAACGACGGGGACGCGCCCCCCGACAAACTCAGAGCGGCCGTCGGCGAGGACTTCGCCAAGGCCAAGGAGTTGGCGCCCCACGCGAAACTTCTGATCATCGGACCGACGTGGCCGACGCCGGATCCACCACCGACCCTGGTGGCAGTGCGCGACATTCTTCGGGAGCAAGCCTCG
>JAHFVB010000054.1 GCA_023264755.1 Mycobacterium sp.
CACCATCAAGGGTCAGGACGTGACCCGTGTCCCGCCGCAGCGGCGTGGCATCGGCTTCGTGTTTCAGCATTACGCCGCCTTCAAGCACCTGACGGTGTGGGACAACGTGGCCTTTGGGCTGAAGATTCGCAAGCGCCCGAAGTCCGAGATCAAGGAGAAGGTGGACAACCTCCTCGAGGTGGTCGGCCTGGTCGGATTTCACACCCGTTACCCCAGCCAACTGTCGGGCGGTCAGCGTCAGCGCATGGCGCTGGCCCGCGCGCTGGCCGTCGATCCGAAGGTGCTGCTGCTCGACGAGCCGTTCGGTGCCCTCGACGCCAAGGTGCGCGAGGACCTGCGCGCCTGGCTTCGCAAGCTGCACGAAGAGGTGCACGTGACCACCGTTCTGGTGACGCACGACCAGCAGGAGGCCCTTGACGTCGCCGATCGGATCGCGGTGCTGAACAAGGGCCGCATCGAACAGGTCGGACCGCCGGCCCAGCTGTACGACAGCCCCGCGAATGCCTTCGTGATGTCGTTCCTGGGGGCTGTTTCGACGCTCAATGGCGCGCTGGTGCGCCCGCACGACATCCGAGTCGGCAGAAGTCCGGAAATGGCCTTTGCCAGCGACGACGGAACCGCGGAGTCCACTGGGGTGGTGAAGGCGACGATCGACCGGATCGCAGTACTGGGCTTCGAGGTGCGCGTCGAGCTGACGAGCGCGCTCACCAACACGCCGTTCACCGCGCAGATCACCCGCGGTGACCTCGAGGCACTGGGGCTCAGGGACGGCGACACGGTGTACGTGCGCGCCACCCGCGTGCCGACGATCGCAGGCAGCCAGGCGGTTCTGCCGTCCCCTGAAGCCGGCAAAGCCCCTGGAGCGACTGCAGCCTCTGAAGCCCCCGAAGCCGCCGAAACCCCCGACGCCGATGCGCTGACGGAAGCCTGAGCCCCGCCGTTCAGCGGACGGGGTCGCCGCGCCACATGAAGCTGTTGACGTACTTCCCGATGTCCAGGGCCAGGAAGAAGTTGGCCCCGGAGGGGTGCCCGGAGCCGAAGTCCTGAGTGAATTCGTGGTAGGGGCCCGTTGCCGCGGCGATCAGCGCGAGCCCATGCTTCACGGCGACCATGACCATGACCCGGATGCGTGAGTCGTTACTCATGGAGTCCGCCGGATACACGTCGGCCACCACGCCGTACCCCGGCTGGTAACCGACCATGGCGTTGGGAATCTCGTAGTCGGTGGTCGCGTTGGGATACCGCTTGGTGATGAGTTCCTGGGCGATCTCGCGTGGTGTCCGGCCCGCCGCGGGCTCGCCGAACAGCCGTAGGGTTCCGCCGTCTCCGGCGGCGAGGTCCAACGACACTCCGTTCGGATCGAAGGTTGCGGTGTATGCCGTGGACTCCCCGGGGTAGGACACCGAGAACGAACTGTCGGCCGCGGTGAAGACGGGATTGATCGTGACGGGTTGACCGATCGGCGGACGTCCGCAGTCGGGTGGACAGACGTAGTTCACCTCGGTCGGAGTGATCCATAGCGACAGCGCGACCGTCACCGCGATGACGGCTGCGAAGACCGCACTTGCCAGCACCAGCAGGCGCACGACGGAGGTATGCCGTTCCGGTGCAGCGTGATACGACTCGCCGGGAACCGAATGTCCCGGCCAGCGGGGCGGCGCGGGCGGGGCAGGGGGAGCACTCATCGTCCGTCTGACGCTGCGGTCACCGGGACGGGACGGTGACCCCTGCGATTCGCTCGGGAGGTCCGCGACGCCGCGTGGGCGGCGACTCCGCAGTTCGCGCAGAAGGTCACGTCGGGCACCACGTGTTCACACTGCGGGCACAGCACGGGTTCGGTCGGGTTGGGCTCGTCGGGCGTTTCCAGCAGCAGGGTTTGATGAAGCACGATCCGCAGCGCGACCAACGCCAAGGCCGTGATGACCGCGTAGAGCCCCACGATCTGAGCGTAGGAGATCCACGCATAGTCGATCCGGTTCTGAGCGACGTAGGCGAGCGCACCGATGGCCACCGCCGGTACCGGTGACGTCAACGAATACCAGTGCCCGACGGGAATATCCGTGCGTCGGCGGAACCAGAGCGTGGCCCCGACCATGCCACCGACCGCTGCGGCCGTCACCGGCGCGGCCACGCCCCGCACGACTGCCAACGTGAGGATTGCGTTCGTCGGAAAGTCCTCGGCCACCAGTCCGTTCGCGAACTCGGGCGCCGCCCGGGTCAGCACGCCCGCGGCGGTGAAGCAGAGCGCGGCGAGCGCACCGATGACGAAACCGTCCAACGCTTCCCGGGGACCGGGGCGCAATAGGCGGATCAGTACGACCGGCACGAGCAGGAGCAACACACTGACGACGGGAATGGCCAACAGGTTGATCAGCCGGTCCCCGGCGGTCATCGGGGTGCCCAGTACGTCGTCGTAGGTCTGCTTCCAAATGGCATCGGTGGTCATCGACCAGCCGACGCCCAGCCCAAGGGATGACACGGCGGTGGCTCCGAGGGTCAGCACGGACTGGTCGCGAAACGCGTCGGTTTCCCGCAGGTGAAGCACGAACAGCAGCGGAAGCCCGATGGCGCTGAGTCCGATCAGTGGCGGTTGCCAGCGCAACAGGGCGAACGCGACGAGCAGCACCAGCAGCACCAACAGTGCCGCCCGGAAGGCCCACCGGGAGCGGCGTGGTGCATGCGGAAAGATCGACGTCGTCAGCGCTGGGAGTAGCACGTGCTCGTTCGGCGCCGCGGCATACGCTCCGAACCGCCACCGGGCCGGGCCGCCCCAGCGCGTCGATCGCTCGGCCGCGCCGCACAGGCCGCAGTAGGTGCCCGCCGGGACTTCGGAACCGCAACTGCGACAAGCCATGGTGGGCAACGAGTCCCAGCCGCCAGTGGTCACCGCGGCGCCACTCCCCGCTGAATGTCCAGCAGGTCCTGGACCAGCCCCTCCACGTTGGGCGTACCGAGTCCGGTGACTAGGTCGTAACCCGGTGTCGACATGTCGACCGCGTTGCCGCCGAGGCTCACGTCACGGAACCCTGGAGCGTTCGCACCGGCGGCCACCCGGTAGAGCATCGGGTTCAGGTCACCGAGCCGGCGCCCGCCGTTGGCGAGCAGGTATTGGTTCATGATCGTGGTCAGCGCCGCCCATATCGGGGCGGACTGAGAGGTGCCCGCCCCGACGAGATCCTGCCCGTCGAACCTGATGCGCACTCCCGTCATGGGATCGGCGACGGCACCGACGTCAGGAGTCAGCCGGTGGGACTGGTCGGGGTCGCGGGCTGCGGACACGTGGTTCTGCCAGGCGGGCCGCGGGAACAACGCGGACACCCCACCGCTGGTGCCCTGGGACAGGGGCGAGTCGACCCAGGCCTGTTCGGCCAGCCACCGGCCGTTTCGATCGGTCGACAGGGCGGTGCCCCCGACCGAGGTCATCGCGGGAAGTGACGCCACGGCGTCCAATCCGACGTCGGCCGGCCCTGGCGGCGCAGACCAGTTCGGACCGCCCTTGCATTCCAGGCCCGCGGTGTCGCCGCTGGCGTCGAAGGCGGTCGTCCCGTGCGATTGCGCCCTGACCAGCGCGGACTGCACCGGTTTGAGATCAGCGGCGGTGATGAGCGCGTCGCACCCCCACCCGATGGACAGACTCCACACGGCGCCGGGAAACTGCCGATCCACCGAATCGAAGAGCTCGCCGATCCGTTGGTAGGTCTTGCCGCCGTCGAGGGTGGAACGCGCGTTGACGATTACCATCTGCGCGTCGGGGGCGATCGCATGCGCGACTTCGAGGTCCATCACCGTCTCACCGTGCGATTCCCCGGGCTGACCACCGATGAGGATGGGCTTGAGCGGGGGCAAGTCGTACAGGTCGGCGAATTCGTCGAGGTCCTTCTGGTCGTAACCGTCGAACTCGTAGAAGACGATGGTCTGACCCTTGCCGGTGAAGCCGGCGGCGGTCAGTGGACTGACGCCGTACGCCTCCAGGAGTGCGGTTGGGGTCAGCCCCTTCTTCGGCACGTCCTGGGCTAGGACGGCGGGGCTGGCCCGGCGGTGCGGACTGAACCCAAGAATCCTTCCGAGCGCGGTTACGTTGTCGCTCAACGCCGCTGGCACTGCCGGCTGCTGTGCAGAGGCGTAGAACACCTGGCCCTGCAGGCCGCGATAGTCGTGCACCGACACGTCGAATGCGCTTGCTACGTCGCGCGGCGCACCTTCGACGATGGCCCAGGCCTCGCCGGGCTGCCAGCGCACGTGGAGGCCCCTGGTGGCCGCCCAATCGATCAGCTGGGCGGGACGGGTCGGGTCGTGCAGTGCGACGGTGAGTTGCGAGTGTGCGAGTTGGGACGGACCGAGATCCGTTGAGCTGCGCAGCAATAGCGCATACGGGCCACCGATGACGCCGGCCAGCTCCTGCGCCGGCGTGGGCCGATGCGCCCAGCCGAGCGCGGACGCCGCCACCGCCATCGACACCGCCAGTCCGCCCCCGATCAGCCGCACCGACCGCCGACGGAGTCGGGCGCTCAGCCGATCCAGCTGAGCGCCCGAGCCGCCGGCGCTACGCATCGAAGTACCTCGGGCGAGCAACGCCTGCCCAGCCGTCTTCCATGCGTGAATCCTCCTGCGAGGCAACGATCAAGCTGGCCCTGCGGGTCAGCGCGGCACGCGCATGACGGCGTGCGATCGGGTCGGTTAGCCCGTGTGCGAGTGATCGCCCGGCTGGACGGTCGGAGCGGGCGTCGCCTTCACCGGCGGGGTGAAGCTGTTGCCGGCGCTCGGGTTGATGCTCTTCTCCGTCGGCGACGGAGTGACGGCCGACGTGGTCGTGGTCGTCGTCGTGCTGGACGGGGTGGGGGTTTCCTTGTTGCCGCAGCCCGCGGTCAGCGCGCCCATCGCGATGATCGCGCTACCGCCTACGATGAGTGCCAGCCGGCGAGCCATACGATCTGACTTCATGGTTCCTCGTCCTATCCAACCCGCGAGGCGGGCCTGTAAAGGGTTGCACGCCTCGGTAGCGGCAACGCATACGTCAATTTAGTCGATCTGCTCCGAGTAAGGCCTTGCTAAGTTCCTCAGAGTATCGCCGACAGTGCATGTTACGGCGACTTTCGTCACACAGTCGACCCGAATTGGGTGCGTGATCACTACCAGCTGAATTCATCGACCATGCCAAACCGAGCGTCGGGCCTCGATCCGGTCGCGTTTGCGGATACGGGTAAGCCAAGCGGCGCTCAGGCGGCGACGTGCACGGCCTGGGTGGCGTCGAACCGATCCAACAGGGTGGCGGCCACCAGATTGTGCGAACCCAAGGGTTGCGCCATTGGAATACCAAGGGCGGCAGCCGATTTGGCGACCCGATCGGTGAGTAGACCAGGAGCCAGAAACCAGGGCGCGACGATCAGCCGGCGGGCACCGGCCTGGCGCAGTCGGCTGGCCGCTTCGGCCACCGTTGGCTGCGGGCCGGTGGCGAACGCCACTTCGACACCAGCCCACCGAGTCCTGGCGGTCAACGCCGGCGCCAACGTCGCGGTGTCGACGTTGGCCTGCCGATTGGAGGATCCGACGGCCACGACGATGACTCCGAGCTCGCGTTGATCGGCGGATACCCCCGACTCGGCCAGGCGCAACCCCAGCAACGTGACCAGCGCCGGGTCCTCGCCGAGGACGTCGGCCTGCTGGGCCATGGCGCCGGAGGTCTCGATGGCAGCCGGCAGGTCGACGCGGGCGTGGTACGCGCTGGCCAACAGCATCGGCACCACCACCGCGGGCTGCCGGCGCCGGGCGGCATCCGAGAGCACGTCGACCACGTGGGGCCCAGACTGCTCGAGGTACGCGGCGTGCACCTCCAACGCCGGCCGCAGCCGCCGGATCCGGCCCGCGAGCGCCTGAGCGACGTGCGCCGACCGGGGGTCCCGGCTGCCGTGCGCAGCCAGGACCAACGCCGGTGCCCGGCTTGCCCCCGGATGCGGGCGATGCCGAAGCCCACCGGCCGGCAGGGGCCTCACGACGCGTGCAGTCCGCATTCCGTCTTGGCCTGACCCGCCCAGCGACCACTGCGCGGATCGGCGCCTTCGATCGGCTTGGCGGTGCAGGGGCTGCAACCGATCGACGGATAGCCTTCGTACACCAGCGGATTCACCAATACGCCGTTGCGATCGATGTAGTCCTGCATGTCGTCGTCGGACCAGGCCGCGATCGGGTTGATCTTCACCAAGCCGAAGGCCTTGTCGAAGCTGATCAGCGGAGCGTTGGCGCGTGTCGGCGCCTCGACCCGACGAATGCCCGTCACCCAGGCCGAATAACCGGCCAGCGCCTTGCCCAAGGGTTCGACCTTGCGCATCCGGCAGCAGGCCGCCGCGTCGCGCGCGAACAGGTCCTTGCCGAACAGCTGATCCTGCGTGGCGACGTCGTGCTCCGGCGTCACGTTGACGACGCGGATGTCGTAGACCGCCTCGACCGCGTCACGGGTACCGATCGTCTCGGCGAAGTGGTAACCGGTGTCGAGGAACAGCACGTCGACCCCCGGGCGCACCTTGGCGGCCATGTCGACCAGCACCGCGTCCTGCATGTTGGATGCCACGACGTATTCACCCGCGAAGTGCTCGTCGGTCCAACGCAGCAAGTCCTCGGCGCTGGCGCCGTCCAACTCCGCCGCTCCGCGCTCGGCCAATCTCACCAGTTCGTGCTCAGTCATCAGGTCTGTCATCGAATTCACCTCAGGTCCGCTTCGTCTGCCCGTACTGCCCAAGTAGCGAAACGCTCACCGGCGTCCCGTTGTTTCACGAAGTTGCGTGCCACCCGCTCGATGTAGTCGCCGAGCTCGCTGGACAGCACCTTGTGCTGGCGCAACTTACGGCCGAATCCGCTGTCCAGACCGAGGCTGCCGCCAAGGTGAACCTGGAAGCCCTCGACCGGACCGTCGCCGTCGTCGATCATCTGGCCCTTGAAGCCGATGTCGGCTACCTGGATGCGTGCGCACGAGTTCGGGCAGCCGTTGATGTTGATCGTGATCGGCACGTCCAGCCGGGCGTTGATGTCCTCCAGCCGTTGCTCGAGCTCGGGCACCAAGCTCTGAGCGCGCACCCGGGTCTCCGCGAAACTGAGTTTGCAGAATTCGATTCCCGTGCAGGCCATCAGGTTTCGGCGCCAGTGCGAAGGTGTCGACGGTAGGCCGATGGCATCGAGCCCACTGCGAAGCTCGTCCAGCTTTTCGTCGGGGACATCGAGGACGATCAGCTTCTGGTACGGGGTGAACCGGACCCGACTGGAGCCGGCCGCCTCAGCCAGGTCGGCGACCTTCGTCAGGATCGTGCCCGACACGCGCCCGGCGATCGGTGCTACGCCGACTGCGTTCAGCCCGTTCTTGAGCCGCTGCACACCAACGTGGTCGATGGGCCGAGTGACCGGTTCGGGCGCGGGCCCGTCGATCAGCGGGCGCTTGAGGTACTCGGTCTCGAGAACTTCACGGAACTTCTCTACGCCCCAGTCCTTGATCAGGAACTTCAGCCGGGCCTTGGCGCGCAGCCGGCGGTAGCCGTAATCGCGGAACACACTGACCACGGCCTCCCACACGTCGGGCACTTCGTCGAGTGGCACCCAGGCGCCGACCCGCTGACCCAACATCGGGTTGGTGGACAATCCGCCGCCGACCCACAGGTCGAAACCGGGGCCGTGCTCGGGGTGGTCGACCCCGATGAAGGCGACGTCGTTGACCTCGTGCACCACGTCCTGCAGCCCGCTGATCGCGGTCTTGAACTTGCGGGGGAGGTTGGAGTACTCCGGCTTGCCGATGTAGCGCTTGACGATCTCGTCGATCGCGGGGGTGCCGTCGATGACCTCGTCGAGCGATTCACCGGCCAGCGGGGAGCCCAGCACCACGCGGGGGCAGTCGCCGCACGCCTCGGTGGTCTGCAACCCGACTTCGTCGAGCCGGCGCCAGATCTCGGGCATGTCCTCGACCCGGATCCAGTGGTACTGCACGTTTTCGCGATCACTGATGTCGGCGGTGTCGCGGGCGAATTCGGTCGAGATGCCGCCGAGCGTCCGCAGCGCCGCGGTGGTCAGCACGCCGCCGTCGCTGCGGACCCGCAGCATGAAGAACTCGTCTTCGAGCATGTCGGTGTTCTCGTCACCGGTCCAGGTGCCGTCGTAGCCGGGCTTACGCTGGGTGTAGAGCCCCCACCAGCGCATCCGGCCGCGCAGATCCTGCTTGTCGATGCTGTCGAAACCCTGCTTGGAGTAAATGTTCTCGATGCGGGCGCGCACGTTGAGCGCGTCATCGTCCTTCTTGAACTGCTCGTTGGCGTTGAGCGGCTCGCGGTTGCCCAGGGCCCACTGACCCTCGTCCTTGGGACGCTTGTCGGGCTTGGGCTTGCTGACTGGCGGCGTGTCTGCCTGGGTCATGGAATCTGGCTCCTTCGAGGGAGGAGCCGGCGTTCGGGGTGCGCTCTCACCGGTGGCTGACCGGCGGCGCAATTCCGGCGGCCAGCTGAACAACGGGTGGGCTGGGTCCTAGGGAAAGCGCGTCAACGCAGACAGCTACAGCTACATACGCGCTTGAAGTCGACATGCCGCCGGGCGACCAGCACAACGCGGGTGGTCGAGGTGGCGGGCACGGTCACGCCCGCCATTCTGCCACGGGATGGGCCGGGTGCCCTAACCGGGCGATATTTACGATCGCGATGAGCAAAAACCGGTTCTGGGACACTGGCCGAGTGACCATCCGGACCGAGCCTGCGACATTGCCCCCGCTGCATGCGCGTCCGGGCCGCCCGTTCGGCATCTACGTGCACGTGCCGTTCTGCGCCACACGCTGCGGATACTGCGACTTCAACACCTACACCGCGAGCGAGCTCGGCGGGGCCAATCCGGACGGCTGGCTCGCAGCGGTGGGCCTCGAGCTCCAACACGCCTCACAAGCGCTTGGCGCCCCGCCGGAGCCATTTCCCGAGTCGCTTCGCTCCTGCCCGCCGGAAGTCGACACCGTATTCGTCGGCGGCGGCACCCCCTCCCTGCTCGGCGCTTCCGGCCTCGGTGCCGTGGTATCCGCCATCCGGGACCACTTCCCGGTAGCCGCCGACGCCGAAGTGACCACCGAGGCCAACCCCGAGTCGACGTCACCCGCCCTGTTCGCCGAACTGCGCGCCGCGGGCTTCACCAGGATCTCCCTTGGCATGCAGTCGGTGGCCCCGCACGTGCTGGCCGCGCTCGATCGGGTGCACTCGCCGGGACGCCCGCTGGCCGCCGTGGCCGAAGCGCGCGCCGAGGGGTTCGACCACATCAACCTCGACCTCATCTACGGCACCCCGGGGGAGACCGACGACGATCTGCGCCGTTCGGTCGACGCCGCGATCGAGGCGGGGGTGGACCACGTGTCCGGGTATGCGCTGGTCGTGGAGGACGGGACCGCGCTGGCACGCCGGGTCCGCCGCGGGGAGCTGCCGGCACCGGACAACGACGTGCTCGCGCAACGCTACGAGCTGCTCGACGAGCGGCTGGCCGCTGCGGGTTTCGAGTGGTACGAGGTGTCCAACTGGAGTCGACCCGGAGGCGCGTGTCGGCACAATCTGGGCTACTGGGGAGGCGGGGAGTGGTGGGGTGCCGGACCCGGCGCGCACGGCTACGTCGACCGCACCCGATGGTGGAATGTCAAGCACCCCAACGCCTATGCGCAATCGCTGGCGGAGGGCCGGTTGCCGATCGGTGACTTCGAGTTGCTCGACGACGCCGCCCGCCACACCGAGGACGTGATGTTGGAGCTTCGCTTGCGCAGCGGCTTGCCGGTGGCCCGGCTCAGCGCCACCGAAGCTGCTCGGGCCGAGGTCGCGGTCGCCGACGGACTGCTGGTCCGAGAGGCCGAGCGGCTGGTATTGACCGATCGCGGGCGGCTGCTGGCCGACGCGATCGTGCGTGAGCTACTCGACTAACGGGCCGCGCACCACGCCGGCTCAGGTCTGCTCGGCGAGCGGCCGGTCCATGTCGAACACCCGGGCATGCAGCACCGGCCGGTTGCGCAGCGCCGCCCGCACCGCCTGGTGCACGCCGTCTTCGAGGTACACCACGCCCTCCCAACGCACGGCGTGCGGGAAGAGATCGCCGTAGAACGTCGAGTCCTCGGACAGCAGCCGGTCCAGTTCCAGCACCGTGGTGGTGGTCACCAACTCGTCGAGCCGGATTTGCCGGGGCGGTATCTGAGCCCACTCCCGATGCGACAACCCGTGCTCGGGATACGGTTTGCCGTCGCGAACTCCCTTGAAGATCACGGGTGCACCCTTTGCTTTCTCGTCCCCCGCAACCTCGAATTGGGCATGCGAGGAGGTTAATCGCCCGATCGCGCGTTGTCCCTACCGTTGCGACACCCGGGGCTGCGGCGGGGCTACGGGGTGTTCGGTCGCTGTCCCTGCAGCTGGTCACCGTAAAATGACTTCCACGTGGACCCAGTCAGGAGGTGAAGCCATGAGCAGTGCCGACGATCGTCGGTTCGAAGTACTGCGCGCCATCGTCGCCGACTTCGTCACCACCAAGGAACCCATCGGTAGCAAGACGCTCGTCGAGCGACACAACCTCGGGGTGTCCAGCGCCACCGTGCGCAACGACATGGCAGTGCTGGAGGCCGAGGGATACATCACCCAACCGCACACCAGCTCGGGTCGGGTGCCCACCGAGAAGGGCTACCGCGAGTTCGTCAACCGCATCGACGAGGTGAAGCCGCTCTCGGTCAGCGAGCGCCGCGCCATCCTGACGTTCCTCGAGTCGGGCGTCGACCTGGACGACGTGTTGCGCCGCGCGGTTCGGCTGCTCGCCCAACTCACCCGGCAGGTGGCGATCATCCAGTACCCGACGCTGTCCGCGGCCAGCGTGCGCCACCTCGAAGTCGTGGCGTTGACGCCCGCGCGCCTACTGCTGGTCGTCATCACCGACACCGGCCGCGTCGACCAACGCATCGTCGAGCTCGGCGACTCCGTCGACGAGTTTCAACTGAGCCAGCTCCGGGACCGGCTGGGCCAGGCCCTGGAGGGCAAGCCCCTTTCTGCGGCGTCCATCGCGGTGTCCGAGCTCGCCGCCGATCTCAACGGGCAGGGCGGCCTCGGCGACGCCGTCGGGCGCGCCGCCACCGTGTTGGTGGAAACCCTCGTCGATCACACCGAGGAGCGCCTGTTGCTCGGCGGTACCGCCAACCTGACCCGCAACACCGCTGATTTCGGCGGGTCGTTGCGCTCGGTGCTCGAGGCCCTCGAGGAGCAGGTCGTGGTGCTCAAGCTGCTGGCCGCCCAACAGCAGGCCGGTAAGGTCACCGTGCGCATCGGCCACGAGACCGAGGCCGAGCAGATGGCCGGCACGTCGGTGGTGAGCACGCTGTACGGCAGCTCGGGCAAGGTGTACGGCGGCATGGGTGTGGTGGGTCCCACCCGGATGGACTATCCGGGAACTATCGCCAACGTCGCCGCAGTTGCGCTCTATATCGGCGAAGTCTTGGGCACCCGGTAAGGGTGCGGTTCGGCGCCGCGAGAGCGGCTCATGAAGGCTAAGAAGGGTTGAAGCGTGTCACGCGACTATTACGGGTTGCTCGGGCTGAGCGCCGGCGCGAGTGATTCGGATATCAAACGCGCCTATCGGAAGCTCGCCCGCGAGCTGCATCCGGACGTCAATCCCGACGAAGCGGCTCAGGCGCGCTTCAAGGAGATCAGCGTCGCCTACGAGGTACTGAGCGATCCCGAGAAGCGGCGCATCGTCGACCTCGGCGGCGATCCGCTGTCGAACGGGGCCCCCTCCGGGGGCGGGTTTAGCGGGTTCGGTGGGCTCGGCGACGTGTTCGAGGCGTTCTTCGGCGGCGGCGGCGCCACGCGGGGACCGACCGGCCGGGTGCGGCCCGGTTCGGATGCCTTGCTCCGGTTGAGGCTCGACCTCGAGGAGTGCGCCACCGGGGTGACCAAGCAGGTCACGGTCGAGACGGCCATCCTTTGCGAGGTGTGCCAGGGCAAGGGCACGCACGGCGACTCCAAGCCGGTGTCCTGCGACACCTGTGGTGGACAGGGCGAGGTTCAGTCGGTGCAGCGCTCGCTTCTGGGCCAGGTGCTGACCTCGCGTCCGTGTCCGACGTGCCGCGGCATCGGAGAGGTCATCCCCGACCCGTGCCACCGCTGCGGTGGCGAGGGACGGGTCCGGGCCCGCCGCGACGTCAGCGTCAAGATCCCCGCCGGAGCAGGTGAGGGGGTACGGCTGAGGCTGGCCGCCCAGGGTGAGGTCGGCCCCGGCGGTGGACCTGCCGGTGACCTGCACGTCGACATCCACGAGAAGCAACACGAGTTCTTCATCAGGGACGGCGACGACCTGCATTGCACCATCTCGGTTCCGATGGTCGACGCGGCGCTCGGCACCACCGTCACCGTGGATGCGATCCTCGACGGCCCGACCGAAGTCACCATCCCTGCGGGCACCCAGCCCGGGGCGGTCATCTCGCTGCGCGGCCACGGCATGCCGAACGTGCGCTCGGGGGTCCGCGGAAACCTGCACCACCACGTGGAAGTCGTGGTGCCCGAGCGGATCGACCACCAGGACATCGAGCTGCTGCGCAAGCTCAAGGAACATCGCGTCAAGGACGTAGCGGCGGTGAAGTCGGTGCACGCGGCGTCCTCCGGCGGCGGCGGACTGTTCAACCGACTGCGCGAGACCTTCACCGGCCGCTGATCCTGCGATGAGTCGCGCGCTGTTCTACGTCGAGGCGCTGCCCGCCGTCGGCGAACTCGTCGACGTCGACGGCGACGAGGGCTTCCACGCCGCCAACGTGCGGCGCATCCGGCCCGGTGAGGAGCTCGACCTCGCCGATGGGGCGGGCACGGTCGCGCACTGCGTCGTCGAGGATGCGACCAAGGGCCGGCTTACGGCGCGGGTGGTCGACGTACGGGTGGTGCCCTTGGCCGCACCGCAGGTCACCGTGGTCCAGGCGTTGCCCAAGTCCGACCGCTCCGAACTGGCGATCGAGTTGGCCACCGAAGCCGGCGCGGACGCCTTCGTGGCCTGGCAGGCCGAGCGGTGTGTGGCCAGGTGGGACGGTGCCGCCAAGGTCGACAAGGGACTGCGGCGGTGGCGAGCGGTGGCCAGGGCGGCCGCGCGGCAGTCGCGGCGCCCGCACGTTCCGGACGTCACGTCGGTGGGCTCGACGGCCGAGTTGGTGCAGTTGATTCGCGACGTGACCACGGCGGGCGGGTTGGTGCTCGTCCTGCACGAGTCCGCCGACCAGCCGCTGACCGAGGTCCCCGTGGCCGACGCGAGTTCGCTGGTGCTGGTCGTCGGGCCCGAGGGCGGCCTCAGCGACGGCGAGCTCGCCGATTTGCGGGCCGGGGGTGCGGTGGTGGTGCGGCTCGGGCCGACGGTGCTCCGGACGTCGACTGCCGCAGCGGTCGCGCTGGGTGCGCTCGGAGTGTTGACGCCGCGTTGGCGCTGACCGGGAGCGGGCTCATCGTCCATTGGGGCACGATGGTGACCAGCGGTAAACTGGCAGAGCGGCACCCGCACGCACCCCGCAAGAAGACCGCACCCCCGCAAGAACAGAGAAGGCAGGCCCGGAACTCCACGTGACCCCCCGCGAGACAAGCGCTGCTTCACCGCCGTCACCGTCACCTTCGTCGTCCGTGCGCAGCAGCATCGACGTTCCGCCTGACCTCGTCGTGGGCCTGCTCGGTTCCGCCGATGAGAACCTGCGCGCGCTCGAACGAATTTTGGCCGCCGACATCCACGTGCGGGGCAACGCCGTGACTTTGTCCGGGGCACCGGGCGACGTGGCGCTGGCCGAGCGGGTCGTCTCCGAGTTGGTGGCGATCGTCAACGGCGGACAGGCGTTGACCCCGGAGGCCGTCCGCCGCAGCGTGGCGATGCTGACCGGCGACGACGACGAGTCCCCGGCCGACGTGCTGACGCTCGACATCCTGTCGCGGCGCGGCAAGACCATTCGTCCCAAGACGCTGAACCAGAAGCGCTACGTGGATGCCATCGACGCCCACACCATCGTGTTCGGCATCGGGCCGGCCGGTACGGGCAAGACCTACCTCGCGATGGCCAAGGCGGTCAACGCGTTGCAGACCAAGCAGGTGTCGCGCCTCATCCTGACCCGTCCGGCGGTGGAAGCCGGTGAG
>JAHFVB010000418.1 GCA_023264755.1 Mycobacterium sp.
AATTCGTGGCGGAACTTCTTTGGCCCGTAGGTCTTTTCGTGAACGTGGTGAGTGGCCCACAGTTTCGCGAACGGCTGGCTCCCCAGAGTGAGTTCACCGATGAGCTGGCTCAGGGCGGCGGCTCGAGGGCGGCGTCCGGCGGCCATCCGCAAGATGCCGACCGTGGAGCGCGCCGCCTCGGTCCAGTCCGGGTGACGCTCGGGCGCCCGCGGATTGAGAAAGAGCTGCCAGGCCATGTTGCGTTGCGCCGGAGGCAATTTCGGGAAGTCGGCTATCAGTGCAGCGGCCAGGCCGTTCCACGCCAGGACGTCGCTGCGGTCGTTCATGATCATCGCGGGTGCGTCGTGGATGGCGCAGACTGCGTGACGCAGCGACGATCGCAACGGGTTCCGGCGCGGCAGCGGGGGTGAGTCGTGGGACGGTCGCCGGTGCGGGTGAGCCAGGTTGTGCAGGTGGGTGCGTTCGGCGGGACCGAGCAGTAGCGCGCGGCTCAGCGCGTCGAGCACCTCGACGGAGGGGTGCTGGGCACGGCCCTGCTCGAGCCGCACGTAGTAGTCCGTGCTCAGACCCACCAACTCGGCGACTTCCTCGCGACGGAGGCCGTCGACGCGGCGGCGCGGCATCGCCGGTAGCCCCACGTCGCGGGGGCCGACCATGGCCCGGCGGGCGCGTAGGTAGCGGCCGAGTTCGTTGCTCTGCTGGCTCACCCGTCCAGTATCGGACCCGCGGCGCGGGCCGGGGTTGCTCAAGGTGGGCCTGCCAGTCCCAAGGTCTGAGCGGCCCTTCCCCCGATGACGCCGGAATTCCACGATCACCTTCATGAACGCGCCAACGACCCACGACCGGCCCGCCGGCCAGCAGGAACCATCCCAGAACTACTGGTTCACGGTGGCGGCCATCGGACTGGCCAGCACCCTGCTGCCGTTCTCGGTGACCGGCGTCGCCGTCGCCCTGCCCCAGCTGTCCAGCAGCCTGCACGCCTCGGTGGCCGAAGCCCAATGGACGCTCAACACGTTCAACGTCACGTTCGCCGCCCTTCCCTTGGCCGCGGGAACCGTGGCCGATCGGATCGGGCGGCGCCGCGTCCTGCTGGTCGGCATCGCGCTGGTGGGGCTTGCGTCGGCCCTGCTCGTGGTCGCCCCGTCCATGATGTTCGTCAACCTGGCCCGCACCCTCCAGGGCTGCGGAGCGGCGGCCGTGCTGGCCTCCGGTGCGGCGATTCTGGCGCACGCGACATCGGGCCATCGCCGCCAGCTCGCCTTCGGCATCCTGGGTACGTCGTTCGGAATGGGATTGGCGGTCGGGCCCATGGTTGCGGGCGCGTTGACCCAAAGCTGGGGCTGGCGATCGGTTTTCGCTCTGGTAGCCCTGCTGTCGCTGCCCGCGTTGGGGTTCGCGACCCGCGCCCCGGAGTCCCACGATGCTGAACACCCCGGACTGGACTGGCCAGGTCTGCTGACCTTCACCGCGGCCCTGACCGTATCGTCCGTGGCCTTCGTCGCCGCCGGGGCACGGGGCTGGACCAAGCCGACGACGCTGGCGTTGTTCGGCGCCGCCATCGCCTTGTTGGTGGGATTTGCGTGGGTGGAACTGCGGAAGGGTCCCCGCGCGATGTTCGACGTCCGGTTGTTCGGCCAACCGGCGTTCGTCGCAGTGGTGTGTCAGCCGTTCACGGTGACCTTGGGCTTCGTGGTCCTGCTGGTCTACCTTCCGGCCTACCTACAAGGGGCGGGGGGACGGTCCATCACCGCAAGCGGATTGCTCCTGCTGCCGATGACCGCTCCCGTGCTCGTCCTCCCACTGGTGGCGGCCTTCCTCGCCGCGCGGAGCTCATTGCGCGCAGTGTTGACGGCAGCGTCGTTGCTGATCGCGATCGGGGCTGCATTGCTCACCACCGTGACTGACCAGGGTTCCTGGCTGATGCTCGCCGCGCCGCTACTGCCGTTCGGCATCGGTGTCGGCTTGGCGTTCGGCGTAATGGACAACGCCGCCGTCGGCACCGTCCCGGTCGCCAAGGCCGGTGCCGCAGCAGGGATGTTCAACACCATGCGCATCACTGGCGAAGCCCTCGCGGTATCGGCCGCCGGCGCACTGCTCACGACCCTGACCGCCCGTCGGCTCGACATTCCCGGCATCGAGGCCGGCCGCAGCGCGGGACGAGCCATCCAGGGCCAACTCGATCCGGATCGTCGTGCACAACTCGTCGACGGGATGACCGGCGCCTTCCATACCCTGGGGCTCGGTTTGGCGGTGCTGTCGACACTAGGGGCGATCTCGACCTACGTCGCCTTGGCCCCGGCTTCATCCGGGGAACGCGCCGCTGGTCGCCGACGAGTCAGACGGTGAAACCCAGGGCCCTGAGCTGTTCGCGGCCGTCGTCGGTGATCTTGTCCGGGCCCCACGGCGGGTTCCACACCCAGTTGATCTTGATGTCGGTAACCAGTCCCGACCCGACCAGCGCGGTGCGCGACTGATCCTCGATGACGTCGGTCAGCGGGCAGGCCGCCGAGGTCAAGGTCATGTCGATCCGGGCGACCTTTCCGGTGTCACCCTGCTCGATGTCCAAGCCGTAGACCAGACCGAGGTCGACGACGTTGATGCCGAGTTCGGGGTCGACGACGTCGCGCATCGCCTCCTCCAGGTCGGCCAGCACCTCGTCCGACACCTCGTCCGACACCGAGGCCGACCCCGAGGCCGGCCCTGCCTCACCGGCCGGGCTCGCCTGACTGTCGCCCTCCGGAACGTCGAGTTCCTGGGTCACTCCACTGGTGCCCTCGGCCATCGGCTCGGTCATCGTGCCTCCTCTAGGTCTGCGTCTGATTCTGCACTCGCCTGCGCCAGGGCGTCCTTGAAGGCCATCCAGCCCAACAGTGCACACTTCACCCGGGCGGGATACTTGGCCACGCCCGCGAATGCGATGCCGTCTCCGATGACGTCCTCGTCACCCTCGACGTTGCCGCGGGACGAGATCATTTCGGTGAACGCCGCCACCGTCGTCAACGCCTCGCCGACGCGCTGCCCGATCACCTGGTCGGTGAGCACCGACGTCGCGGCCTGGCTGATCGAGCAGCCCTGCCCGTCGTATGAGACGTCGGTGACCGTCTCGCCGTCGTCGGATAGCGCCACCCGCAGCGTCACTTCGTCGCCGCAGGTGGGGTTGACGTGGCGCACTTCGGCGCCGAACGGTTCGCGCAGCCCGCGGTGATGCGGGTGCTTGTAGTGATCGAGGATCACTTCCTGGTACATCTGTTCCATTCGCACGGTCAGCCTCGATCCCGTCCGAAGAACTCGATGGCCCGCTCGACTCCGGCCACCAGGCGGTCGACTTCGTCCAGCGTGTTGTACACGGCGAACGACGCACGCGCGGTGGCTGCGATGCCGAATCTGCGGTGCAGCGGCCACGCGCAATGGTGACCCACGCGCACGGCCACGCCGTCGTCGTCGAGCACCTGACCGACATCGTGGGCGTGCACGCCGTCGACGACGAAGCTGACCGGCGAGCCGCGGTGCGCCAACGCCGTGGGACCGATGATCCGGACGCCACCGACCTGGCCCAGTCCGGCCAGCGCCGCGGCGACGAGCTGATGCTCGTGCGCCTCCACCGCGTCCATGCCGATCGCCGTCAAATATCTGGTGGCGGCCGCCAATCCGACCACCTGCGACGTCATCGGCGTGCCGGCCTCGAAGCGCTGTGGGGCGGGCGCGTAGGTGGCGGCCTCCATGGTCACGGTCTCGATCATCGAACCGCCGGTGAGAAAGGGCGGCATGGCGTCGAGCAGCTCGCGCCTGCCGTAGAGCACCCCGATCCCGGTGGGCCCCAGCATCTTGTGGCCCGAGAAGGCGGCGAAGTCGACGTCGAGGGCGTGGAAGTCGACGGGCTGATGCGGTACCGACTGGCAGGCGTCCAACACGGTCAGCGCACCGACGGCCTTCGCCCGGGCCACCAGCTCCGCGACCGGGGCCACCGCACCCGTCACGTTCGAGTGATGGCTGAAGGCAACGACTTTGACGCGCTCGTCGAGCTCGAGTGAATCCAGGTCGATGCGGCCGACCTGCTCCCCCGAGTCGGTGACGCCGTACCAGCGCAGAGTGGCACCGGTGCGGCGGGCCAACTCCTGCCAGGGAATCAGATTCGCATGGTGTTCCAGCTCGGTGGTGACGATGACGTCGCCGGGCCCGATGGCACGGTCGAACCGCTCGTCGCCCAGCACGTAGGACACCAGGTTGATGGCCTCGGTGGCGTTCTTGGTGAAGACGAGTTCCTCGGCCTCGGCGCCCACGAAGGCGGCGATGTCCGCCCGCCCCTGTTCGTAGGCGTCGGTGGCCTCCTCCATCAGCTGGTGCGCACCACGGTGCACGGCGCCGTTGGACGTGGTCAAGAACTGCCGCTCGGCGTCGAGCACCTGCACCGGCTTCTGGGACGTGGCACCGGAGTCCAGATACGCCAGCTGCCTTCCCCCACGCATCACCCGCCCGAGGATGGGGAAGTCCGCCCGAATCCGTCCCACCTCAGTGGGATCCAAGGCCCGTACCGAGGTGGTCACGTCAGGATCCGGTGGCCGCGGCCTGCGTGAAGCGCTCGTAGCCGTTCGCCTCGAGTTCGTCGGCCAACTCGGGGCCTCCGGACTCGATGATGCGGCCGTCGTAGAAGACGTGCACGAACTGGGGCTGGATGTACCGCAGGATGCGGGTGTAGTGGGTGATCAGCAGCACGCCGGCGTGCTCGGCCTCCTGGAAGCGGTTGACGCCCTCGCTGACGACGCGAAGCGCGTCGACGTCGAGCCCGGAATCGGTTTCGTCGAGGATCGCGATCTTGGGCTTGAGCAGACCCAGCTGCAGGATCTCGTGACGCTTCTTCTCGCCACCGGAGAAGC
>JAHFVB010000419.1 GCA_023264755.1 Mycobacterium sp.
GCCACCGGGAAGCCCCCACCGTGCACCCACGCCCAGTGGCTGTGGTTGAGCTGATGCATGGTGAAGCACGCGTTGAGCGAATTGTAGAAGCCCTGGTTGTCCTGGGTCTGGTTGACCGACTCCTTGATCAGCAGCGCCGCCATCGTCGGAACCTTCGCGATGCGCCGTGCGAACTCCAGCGTCTTGTCCGACAGTTCGTCAGCCGGGAAGATCTTGGACACCATGCCGAGGGCGTGTGCCTCCTGCACCGACAGCGAGTCTCCGGTGAGCATGAGCTCCTTGGTCTTTCGCGCCCCGAACTCCCACGGGTGAGCGAAGTACTCGACGCCACACATGCCCAGCCGGGTGCCGACGACGTCGGCGAAGGTGGTGTCGTCCGCGGCCACGATCAAGTCGCAGGCCCACATCAACATCAGCGCAGCGGCGTACACGTCACCGTGCACCTGGGCGACGGTGATCTTGCGCAGGTTGCGCCAGCGGCGGGTGTTCTCGAAGAAGTAGTGCCACTCCTGCAGTAGCAGCTTCTCGGCTCCCGAGCGGGTCGCGCCGTTCTCCTGGAAGCTGGGGTGTTGGTCCGGGCCCGGTGTGTATTCCGCCATCATGGCCTTCGACCCGAGATCATGGCCGGAGGAGAACATCGGCCCGTTTCCACCGAGGATGACGACCCGAATGTCGTCGTCGGCCTCCGCCTTGAGGAAGGCGTCGTTGAGCTCGACGAGCAGGCCACGTTGCTGGGCGTTGCGCTGAGCGGGCCGGTTGAGCATGATCCGGGCGATCGTGCCCTCGTCGAGGGTTTCGTACGTGACGTAGCGGTAGTCAGCCATGTTTCGCACTCTATTCCTAGGAGAACGTCGTTACCGCACGGGGTGGTCGACCCACCTCAGAGCGAAAGAATGGTCGCCGAGGCCGTGCCCGGAGCCCCATAGACCTGGGCCAACCCGACGCGCGGGCCACCCGAAACCTGACGTTCGCCGGCCTCACCGCGCAGCTGACGGACCAGTTCGTGCATCTGCCGCAGCCCCGATGCGCCGATCGGTTCGCCGTTGGCGATCAGGCCACCATCGGTGTTGATCGGCAGCTGGCCGCCGATCTCGGTGGCACCGTCGGCCAGCAGCTTCTCCTGGTCTCCGTCGGCACAGAGTCCGGTTTCGGCCATGTGGATGACCTCCGCCCCCGCATCGGTGTCCTGCAACTGCGCGATGTCGACGTCCTCGGGTCCGATGCCCGCGGACTCGTAGGCCGCTTTGGCCGCGTACACCGTCGGGGACGCGTCCTCGTCCAGCGGAGCCGACGTCGCGTGCACCTCGTAGGCGCCGAAGGTCCTGGTGCGAATCTCGGTGGCGCGCACGTAGACCGGTGTGTCGGTGTACCTGTGCGCGAGGTCGCCGCGACACATGATGACTGCGGCGGCCCCCTCGTCGGGCGCGCAGAACATGTACTGCGTCAACGGATAGTTGAGCACCGTCGAATTCAGTATCTCTTCGACTGATATCTCCTTGCGCCGGAACGCGTTCGGATTCTTCACCCCGTTGCGGAAGTTCTTGTTGGCCACTCTGGCCAGGGTTTCCTGACTGATGCCGTGGTCGTGCAGGTAGCGGTTGGCCTTCATGCCGAAGAACTTGGTGGTGACGAACTGCCCGTTCTGCGCGTACCACTGGGGCAGCGCCAACTTCGCCGGATCGTCCGTGAACGCCCCACGCGGATGCTTGTCCAGCCCGATGGCGATTCCGATGTCGTATTTGCCCAGCCGAATGGTGTCGGCGGTCTGCTGGATGGCGCTGGCCGAGGTGGCGCACGCGTTGAACACGTTGGTGAACGTGATACCGGTCAGTCCGACCAGTCGCGTCACCGAGTCGGGATTGGATACCTCGTAGCTGCCACCGAAGCCGAATTGGATATCCGGCCAACTCAATCCGGCGTCCTTCAGCGCCAGCTGGATGGCTTCCGCACCCATTTCGACGGCGGACTTGTCGAACCGGCCGAATGGGTGCAGCCCTATGCCGATGATCGCTACCTCATTGCTCATCGGATGGCTCCTAAACCGGTTGGAAGGCGAAGGTGACGAGCTCGTTGCCCTCGTCATCGGTGGCGAACGGAATCATGGTCAGTTCGACCTCCATGCCGAAGGCCAGCCGCTCCGGATCACTTTCGGTGAGCCGACCCTCCACGCGCACGACGTCGCCGAGTTGCACCAAACCGACGCCGAACGGCACGAAGTCCTTGCCCGTCGGCCCGGCATACGGGGCCCCAGGCGGGAAACCCTGCGTCGTCCAGGCGATTACGGTGCCCCGACGCGGCAGCAGCACGTCGCTCAGCTCGGGCTTGCTGCACTTGGGGCAGTGCGATTGCACCGGGAACACGGTGGCCCCGCATGCTCCGCAGCCGCTTCCGATCAGTTGGGGATGCTCCGCGGGCCACGTGGAGATACCCGGGTCGATGGCCTTCTGCATGGATGCTCCTCAGGCGGCAGGACAGCGCACAAGAACTCGTTCACGAAATCGTACAACACCATTACCTAGAAACGGAAAGCTAATTCTCATGAGCGTCGGGGCTGGTGAACAGGGCTGCTGCCGCCGCGTAGACGTCGAGCCGACCAGCGGCGACGTCTTCAGTCAGGGCAGCCAGGTCCGGTCGCGTCCGCAGTGCGCTCTGAGCCAGCGACAGAATCTGGGCGCGCGCCCGGGCGGCCCGACGTTCGGGACTGTCCGTGCGTAGCTGGGTCTCGATCGCGTCGACCAGCTCGGCAATACCCTCGTTTCGCGCGGCGACGGTCTTCAGGATCGGAGCACTCGTCTCCGCGTGGAGGTCGCGCACCGTCTGGTCCGCGCCCTCGCGGTCGGCCTTGTTGACGACCACGATGTCGGCGACCTCGAGCAGACCGGCCTTCGCCGCTTGAACCGCATCTCCCGCACCGGGATTGAGCACCACCACGGTGGGATCTGCGACCGCCGCGATCTCGATCTCGGACTGCCCAACGCCGACGGTCTCGATCAGCACCACGTCATACGACAATGCGGCGAGCACTCGGATCGCCGCGGGAACTGCCTCGGCCAGGCCGCCGAGATGGCCGCGGGTGGCCACCGATCGGATGAGCACGTCTTCGTCGTCGAGGTGAGCGGCCATCCGGATGCGATCACCGAGCAGTGCGCCACCGCTGTACGGCGAGGACGGATCGACCGCGAGCACCGCGACGCGCAATCCGCGTTGACGATAGGCCGTCACCAGCGCGGCAATCGTCGTCGACTTACCCGCTCCCGGCGGGCCGGTCACGCCGACGACGCGGCCCGTCACGCCGACGACGCGGCCCGTCACGCCGACGACGCGGCCCGTTTCGCGGCCCAGGACTGCCAGCAGCTCGCCGCGACGTTCACTCTCCGCCAGGCTCAGCAACCGGCCGGTCGCCCGGGTCGACCCGCTGCGCGCCGCGGCGATGAGCTCTTCGATGGTCATCGGATTTGACCTGGGCTGCGGCGCGCGACGCCCGGCCCGACGTTGACGGTGTCGGGCGCTACCTGCAACCACACGACGGCCTCCGACACGGGCGCCTCCCCTTCGGTCCTGGCGCGAATACTATTCGCCCACCAGGAGCGTGGTGAGCAAGCATTTGCGAAGCTGAGGTGCTCGCCACCCCTGGCGCTTCCCCCGATCGGGGGACGGGGAATTCCGCCGGCCGCTCCACCGTTTACCGGACAGACGGCCTTGCGAATTCGCGACATAGTTGGCTCACTGCCGGAACACCTCGGCAGCCCAACGAAGTACCAACCCGCACGAAAGCCTCGAAGCTGGGCGCCAGCCCTCCCGAACCCACCAGGTCCTCCCGAATATCCCCGGGGAGGGCCTGGTGTTCGTCGTGGGCTTGCGTTGAGGCTGCGCTCACGGCGAAGAAGTGCGAGTAGCCGTCGCCCTGAGCGCAGTCTCAACGTGATCGAGTCACTTCTTGGCGACCAGCCCGTCCACGATCTTGTTGAAGTCGGCGGTGCCGAAGGACACGTACTCGGCGAGGTTGGCGTAGTCCAAGGAGGCCATCACCGACTTCTCCAGTTGGATGTTCATCAATCGCTTGGTGGCCTCGACGGCCTGTTGGGGCAACGTCAGCAACTTCTTCGCACACGCGATGGCCTCGGCGAGCGGGTCCTCCACGACGTGGTTGGCCAGCCCCAACTCGACTGCCCGCTGAGCCTTGATCCTGACTCCGGTGAGCGCGAACTCCTTGGCCTGCAACAAGCTGATCTGCGAGCCCCACACCAGCGGGCCGCCGTCGGCGGCGACCAGACCGATCGACACGTGTGGATCGGAGAAGAACGCCTTCTCTGCGAGGTAGACGATGTCCGATAGCGCGGCCAGGCTGCAGCCCAGCCCGACCGCCGGACCGTTGACGGCGGCAACCACCGGGATGCGGCAGCCGACCATGCCGATGACGAGCTCGCGCCCATGCTTGATGGTCTTCTGGCGCAAGGCTTCGTCGTTGCGCAATTCGTCGAGGTAGTTGAAGTCGCCCCCGGCCGAGAACGCCCGTCCCGCACCGGTGATCACCGCTGCGCGCGCCCCTGCGTCTTCGTTCAGGGCCGCCCAGATCTTGGCCAGCCCGACATGCAGGTTGTCGTTGACCGCGTTGAGTTCGTCGGGCCGGTTGAGTGTGATGATGCGCAGGTCACCGTCGGCTTGGACGTCGAGCTCTGCTGGCATGTCGTACATTTCAGCTCCTTCGGCTATTCGTGCAGGTGCTCATCGCGCTCCCAATCCAAGAATTCGCTGCGCGATGATGTTCTTCTGAATCTGCGACGTTCCGCCCATGACACTCTGTGCCCGGCTGTACAGGTAGGCGCCGAACAACTCGTCGTCCTGCGTGCCCGCGGTCGCCAGCGCTGCAT
>JAHFVB010000420.1 GCA_023264755.1 Mycobacterium sp.
CTGTGGATAGCCGTTGGCGAAAAACGCGGGCCCGTGACACGGTGCGCTCGTGGAGCGGATCTTCATCGGCAGCGAGGCGTTGGCACGCGAAGAGCTCACTCGCTACGAGTTGCGGACCGACTACCGACGGGTGCTTCCCGACGTATACGGCCCGAAACGAGCCACGCTGACGCTCGCCGACCGCACGACCGCGGCGTGGCTGTGGTCCAAGCGCGATGGAGTCGTATCCGGGCAGGCGGCGTCCGCCTGGCTCGGCGCCAAGTGGGTGGACCTCGCCGCGCCCATCGAGTTGAACTGGCCCAACCATCGCTCGCCTGCGGGCGTCATCACCCGCAACGAGACGTTGCTCGACGACGAAGTCCGTTGCGTCGGCGGCTTGGCCGTAACCACCGCGGAGCGAACGGCTTTCGACTTGAGCCGCCGCGGGCCGGTCGGCCAGGCGGTGGCCCGACTCGATGCGCTGGCCAGGGCCACCCGGTTCCAGCCTGCCGACGTGCAGGCCCTGGCCCGGCGCCATCCCAAGGTCAAGGGTCTGCGCCGCGTCGACCGAGTCCTCGACCTCGTCGATGCCGGCGCGGAGTCGCCCAAGGAGACGTGGTTGCGAATGTTGTTGATCGACGCCGGATTCCCCCGGCCACGGACCCAGATTCCGGTGCTGGGTCCCGACGAGCATCCGATGTACTACCTCGACATGGGGTGGGAGCACGAGCGGATTGCGGTGGAATACGACGGTGACGACCATCGGGAACGGTCGCGTTGGGGCAACGACATCACGCGGTCGGAATACCTCGCGCACCTCGGCTGGACACTCATCCGAGTCGTAGCCGGAGCGCGCCGGCCGGAGATTCTGCTTCGGGTCAACCGCGCGTGGGCGTTGAGACTGCGTTGACGGCGATGGCTACTCGCACTTCGTCGCCCTAAGCGCAGTCTCAACGCGAGGCCGGTGGGCGCGAGGCTAGTCGGCGGCCGCGACCAGCGAGTGCAGCTGCACGTTGGGATTGTCGCGCTGGAAGCCTTCGAGGCGCCATTTGGTGGAGAAGATGGCCAGCATGACGCCGTCGGTCCGGGTCAGCACCTCGACCGACGGTTGTTTGCTGACGAAGTCGGCGTCCTTGGGGTCGACGGCGCGGGCGACGGTGTAGGGCAGCGATTCCAGCTGGATGGGCGCGCTGAGTTCGGCGGCCATCCGGTGGGTGGCCACCTCGAACTGCATGGGTCCGACGGCCGCGAAGACGGGGGCCTGGTCGCCACGGCGGTCCGACCGCAGCACCTGAACGACGCCCTCCTGCTCCATCTGCTCGATGCCCTTGCGGAACTGCTTGTGCTTGCTGGGGTCGGTACCGCGGGCGACCGCGAAGTACTCGGGGGAGAAGCTGGGGATCGGCGGGTAGACGACCGGGATGTCGCGGTACAGCGTGTCGCCCGGGCGCAGCACGTTCGCGTTGGCGAGTCCGATGACGTCGCCCGGCCACGCTGTGTCCAACGTGGAGCGTTGCTGGCCGAACACCGACTGGGCGTACTTGGTGACGAACGGCTTGCCGGTGGTGGCGTGGGTGAGCACCTCACCGCGTTCGAAGGAGCCCGAGCACACCCGCGCGTAGGCGATGCGGTCGCGGTGCGCGGAGTCCATGCCGGCCTGGACCTTGAACACGAAGGCGCTGAACGGAGCGTCCACCGGGCGTTCGTTTCCGTCGACGTCACGCTGCGGGCCGGGCGGTGGGGCGAGCTGAACGAGCACGTCGAGCAGCTGATTCACCCCGAAGTTCAGCGCGGCCGAGGTGAACAGCACCGGGGTCGACTCACAGCCCAGGAATGTCTCGCGGTCGTAGTCGGCGCCGTCGGCCTCCAACAGCTCGGCTTCCTCGACCGCGGTGTCCCAGTCGAGGCCCGCGGCCTCGTGGGCTTGCTCGGGGGTGAGGTGTTCCTCGGGAGCGGCCTTGGCGCCGCCCGCGGTGCGGGTGAAGCGGATGAAGTTGCCGGTGCGGCGGTCGAGTACGCCCTTGAAGTCACCGGCGATGCCGACGGGCCAGGTCAGCGGAGTGGGGCGCAGCCCGATGCGGGCCTCGATCTCGTCCAGGAGTTCCAGGGCATGGCGACCCGGCCGGTCCCACTTGTTGATGACGGTGATGATCGGGATGCGGCGATGCCGGCACACCTGGAAGAGCTTCAGTGTTTGGGGCTCAAGGCCTTTGGCGGCGTCGATGAGCATGACCGCGCAGTCCACCGCGGTCAGCACGCGATAGGTGTCCTCGGAGAAGTCAGCGTGGCCCGGGGTGTCGAGTAGGTTGATCACGCAGTCGCGGTAGGGGAACTGCAAGGCCGTCGATGTGATCGAGATGCCTCTGGCCTTCTCCATCTCCATCCAGTCCGAGACGGTCGCGCGGCGGCCGGCCTTGCCGTGGATCGCTCCGGCTTCGGTGATGGCGTTGGCGTGCAGCACCAGCGCTTCGGTCAACGTGGACTTACCCGCGTCGGGATGGCTGATCACGGCGAAGGTGCGGCGGCGGGCGGCTTCGGCGGATACTCGTTTGGCCGAAGGGGTGCCGACGGCAGTCGCGGCACCTGTAGCGTTGTCGATCATTCTCCATCAATGATATTGGCCGCAGGCCAGGATCGATAATCGTCCTACATGTGGGTGCCGCCGTCGATGCGCACTTCGGTGCCGGTGACGAAGTAGGCGTCGTCGGATCCGAGCATCGCGACGACGGCGGCCACGGCGTCCGGTTTGGCGAACATGGCGCCGCCGTCGAGCGGTAGCACCGCCTGAATCTTGCCCAGCAGCGAGAAGTCCATGTCGGCGGGCAGCCCTGGTCCGACGCTCTGCTTGGACTCGCCGACGCCGTCGGTCATTCCCGAGGAGATCGAGCCGGGTTGGACGCTGTTGAACCTGATGCGCTCTTTGCTGAACTCCAAGGCCAGGGCGTGTGTCATCGCTTGGATGCCGCCCTTGGATGCGGCGTAGGCGGACATGTAGGGGTGGGCGAAGGTCGCCGACGTGGAGCTGAAGTTGACGACGGCCGGCGATTTGCCCTGGCGTAGTGCTGGAATCGCCTCGCGAGTCACCAGGAACGTGCCGACGAGGTTGATCCGCAGCACGTGCTCGAAGTCGGCCAGGGTGGTGTCGGTGAAGTGCGCTGAGCGCAGGATCCCCGCCGCGTTGACCAGCGTGTCCAACCCGCCCAACGCGGCCAGCGCCTCGGCCATCCCGTGCTTGACCGAGTCCTCGGCTCCGACGTCGAGTCGTACCGTCGACAGCCGGTCGCCGTAGCCGTCGGCCTTGGCGACCGTGTCCTTCAGCCCGGCCTCGCTCACGTCGGCGGCGACCACGCGGCCGCCCTCGTCGAGGATGCGGAGCACGGTGGCCTGCCCGATGCCCGATCCGCCGCCGGTGATCAGGACGCGACGGTCGATGTAGCGCTGCAGAGAAGAAGGCATGCGCCGAATGATGCCCCTCGCAGGCCCGGGTTTTCGGCACTTCTCCCAATGGGCGGCCGCGGTTACTTGCGCAGGCGGCCCAGCACCTGCTTGAGCGCGCTGGGTGACTTGCCGGTCGGTGGGCGCCGCTCGGCGTAGGGCCACGGCTGATGGCGCTCCGGCACCGACGAGGCGCGGGCTTGCTTGAGTTCCATCCGCAGGTGCTGGCGCAGCTCGTGCAAGTCGGGATCGGACCACCGGTTGATGGCCTCGACCGGGTCGGCGGTCAGGTCGTAGAGCTCCCACTGATCGTCGACTGGATCGGTTCGATAGGCGTCGCCGCCCATGCCGTCGGCGGCGAGCTGACGCACGCCGGGTTCGGTCCACGTCGCCGGGTCGTCGAAGGTGCGTACCAGCTTCCAGAGGTGTCCGGCCCCGCCGCGTACTCCGTCCTGTCCGCCGTCGTCCGGGACCCGCACGACCAGCCCTTCGAAGTTGGAGGCGACGTGCGCGGGCAGCTTGATGCGCAGTGGGGCAGGGGGATTGACGGTTTGGCCAAGTCCCCGAGCCGCGGCCGACGCGCCGGTGTCGCCTTCGAGCACGTTGTCCCGCGTCATCAGGTAGATGGCCCTGGCCTCGTCGGCGGGAGCGCCGTCGACCACGGGCATGAGGTCGCGGCCGGGTAGCGGATGTACCTCGGTGAACGAATCGGATAGTTCGGCTTCGACGGCGTCGACGTCGATACCGGCCGCCCCCAGCAGCGTTGGCACCAGGTCGACGTGCGACGTCGGTGCGGTGACGGTTCGGGCTTGGGTCGCGCCGGCGCCGATGCGGGCGATGACGAACGGCACCCGCGTCGCCTCGTCGTATAGGTTGAACCACTTTTGATGCAGTCCGCCGTGCGCGCCGAGCAACTCGCCGTGATCCGACGTGCGCACCAGCACGGCGTTTTGGGACCCGCCTTCGGTGACGGCGCGAAGCACCCGGTTCAGCGGCGCATCGACTTCGGCGTGCAGCCGGTAGTAGAGGTCGCGGTACTGCTGGGCGTTGCGTTGGTAGCCGCGGCTGACGATGGGAGCCGGCCCGTATCCGGAGTAGTAGGCCTCGCGAAATGCGATCTGCGCGGCCGGCTTGGTGCGCAGGTCCTCGTCGGCGGTCGGTGCGGCGGGCACGTGAGGTGGATCCAGTTCGGCCGACGGCTCCACGGGGCTGCGCCGTTGCCAGGCCGGAAACAGCACGATGTCGTGTGGGTTGACGAAGCTGGCGACCAGCAGGAACGGGCGCATCGCCTGTTGGTCACCGGCGCGCCGGCGCGCGTCGCGGTCGGTGAGCCAGTCGACGATCCTGGTGGCGAACAGCGGGTCGCGACGAAAGCCGCTGTTGGACATGGCCGCTCCGTGCGGCTCTGGTCCGACCCAGCCGGAGAAGCCGTATGG
>JAHFVB010000421.1 GCA_023264755.1 Mycobacterium sp.
CCGACATCCTGGCCGATCCCGGGTTCGGTCGGTTCCACACCGACCACATGGTCTCGATCGACTACACGGAGGGTCGGGGCTGGCACGACGCCGCCGTCCTGCCCTACGGTCCCATCTCGCTCGACCCGTCGGCGATCGTCCTGCACTACGCCCAGGAGGTCTTCGAGGGGCTCAAGGCCTACCGCTGGGCCGACGGCTCGATCGTCTCGTTCCGGCCCGACGCCAACGCGGCCCGACTGCGCCTGTCGGCACATCGGCTGGCCATCCCCGAACTGCCCGCCGAGCTGTTCCTCGAATCGCTGCGGCAGCTGATCGCCGTCGACGCCGACTGGGTGCCCGCGGCCGGCGGCGAGGAGTCGCTGTATCTGCGGCCGTTCATCTTCGCCACCGAGCCCGGGCTCGGCGTGCGGCCGTCCACGCAGTACCGCTACATGGTCATCGCGTCGCCGGCCGGGGCGTACTTCAAGGGCGGCCTCAAGCCGGTGTCGGTGTGGTTGTCCACCGAGTACGTGCGCGCCAGCCCCGGTGGTACCGGCGCGGCCAAGTTCGGTGGCAACTATGCGGCGTCGCTGCTGGCCCAGGCCGAGGCCGCCGAACACGGTTGCGACCAGGTGGTCTGGCTCGACGCGATCGAGCGCCGCAACGTGGAGGAAATGGGCGGCATGAACCTGTTCTTCGTGTTCGGAAGTGGCGGGTCCGCCCGGCTCGTCACCCCCGAACTCAGTGGTTCGCTGCTCCCCGGAATCACCCGGGATTCCTTGCTGCAGTTGGCCTCCGACGCGGGATTCTCCGTCGAGGAACGCAAGATCGACGTCGACGAGTGGCAGAAGAAGGCCGCCGCGGGGGAGATCACCGAGGTGTTCGCCTGCGGGACCGCCGCAGTGATCACTCCGGTCTCGCACGTCAAGTCCGGCGACGGCGAATTCACCATTGCCACCGGCGAACCCGGCGAGGTGACGATGGCGTTGCGCGACACGTTGACCGGAATTCAGCGCGGCACCTTCGCCGACACGCACGGGTGGATGACCCGGCTCGGTTAACGCGCGGCCAGCCCGAGCGCGGTCACCGTCGTCGTCAACTCGAGCGCGGCGCCCAGCACGTCACCGGTGATGCCGCCGAACCGGCGTACGCAATGTGCCACCAGCCCGGCCGCCAGTGCCAACGCGACCAGCACGGCGACGGGGCCCTGCCACGGTCGGGGAGTGGCGAATGCCGCGGCGCCTGCGATCGCCGTCGCCCAGGCCGCCACCACCCACCAGGGTTGGGTGCCCGCGACCCGTCCGCCCAGGGCACTGCCGGGCGCCGCGGGTACCGACCGCAGACAAGCCAGCAGCACCGCCACCCGACCGGCGGTGACTGCGACCACGATGCCGACCAGGCTGGCGGCCGAGAAGGCGAGCCCCTGGAGCACCAGCGTGAGCACCACGGCCGCGACCCCGAACGGGCCCGCGGTGCCGTCGCGCATAACCGCGAGCGCCCGCTCGGGTGGTCCGTAACAGCCCAGCCCGTCGGCGGTGTCGGCGAGGCCGTCGAGGTGTAGCCCGCGGGTGAGCAGCGCCAGGACGTCCACGGCGACCATCCCCGTCAACGCGTGCCCCGCGCCGAAGGCCTGCGCCGCCACCCAGGTCGTGCCCGCTGCCGCCGCCCCCAGCAGCGCGCCCACCAGCGCCAGCGCCGTCAGCGCGCCCCGTCCGAACGGTTGGGTGCCGGGTACCGGCAACACCGTCGCGAACGCCAACGCACCGGCCAGCGACTTGATCACTGGCTGCCGTCGTTTACCGCGGCCTCCCCGAACGTGGCCATCGAGGCCAGCGTGGCCACTGCGGCCCGCACGATGGGCAGGGCGACCGCGGCCCCCGTGCCCTCGCCCAGGCGCATCTGGAGGTCGACGATCGGGTCCAACTCCAGCCGCTGCAGGGCCAACGCGTGCGCGGGTTCGGTCGAGCGGTGACCGGCCTGCCACCACTGGCGAGCACCCGGGGCCAGCCGGTCGGCCACCAGCGCCGCCGCCGTCACGACCACTCCGTCGAGCAACACCGGTGTGCGGCGGACCGCCGCCTGAGCGCAGAAGCCCGCCATCGCGGCAAGATCCGCACCGCCGCAGACCTGAAGCAGCGCAAGGGGACTCGAGGACAACCCGCGGGCCCGGTACAGCGCATCCCGGATCGCAGCCGTCTTGCGGATCCAGCCTTCGTCGTCGACCCCGGTGCCCCGGCCGACCACGGCAACGGGTTCGGAGTCGGTCAGTGCGGCGATCAACGTCGTTGCCGGCGTGGTGTTTCCGATACCCATGTCACCGGCGATCAGCAGATCGGCCCCGGCGTCGACCTCCTCGTCGGCGATGCGTCGGCCCGCCTCCACCGCTGCGGCGGTCTGTTCGGCGCTCAGCGCGTCCTCCACGGCGATGTTGCCGCTGCCGCGGCGCACCTTGTGCGCCCCGATGGCGGGCGTCAGCGCCGCCTCGGAGTCGACGGCGATGTCGACGACGCGCACGGAGGCTCCGGCGAGCTCGGCCAACACGTTGATGGCGGCCCCGCCGCCGTCGAAGTTCGCGACCATCTGCGCGGTCACCTCGGATGGAAAGGCCGAGACCCCCGCCGCGGTGACGCCGTGATCCCCGGCGAAGACGACCACGCGCGCCCGCTCGAACTGCCGCGGGGGACACACCCCCTGGCAGGCCGAGACCCACACCGACAGCTGCTCGAGCCGACCCAGCGCACCGGGCGGCTTGGTCAGCGTGAGCTGCCGGGCCAGCGCGGCGGCGCGGGCCTGTTCGTCGGGTGGGGTGAGGGCGGGGAAGTCCGTCACTTGGTCTCCTTCACGATCAGTTCTTGGCCGGCGATCACCAAGACGACGCGGTCGCATACCGCGGCCAGGCGCTGGTTCAGTGAGCCGAGTGCGTCTGCGAACAACCGGCCGGACTCCGTTGCCGGCACCACCGACAGGCCGACCTCCGGGCTGACCAGCACCAGCGGCGCCGGGTAACCGGCGACCGCGTCGACGAGCTCGTCGACGTCGCCCGTCACCGCGCCCCCGGACCACGCGTGCCGGCGATCCATCGCGGCGACCAACCACCCACCCATGTCGTCCACCAGGGTGGCGGGTTGTTCATGGGCCGTCAATTGTGCTGTGACGTCGGCAGTTTCGACGGTCGACCAGTGTTCGGGCCGGCGGTGTCGGTGAGTGGCCACGCGCGCCGACCAATCCGGGTCGGCACTGGTGGCTCCGGTGGCCAGGTACCGCACGGTGGCATCGGGGTCCACTGAACGTGCCAGTTCCGCTTCGGCCCACTGGGACTTGCCCGAGCGAATACCGCCGAGCGTCAGGGTCCGCACCGGCGGGATCAGCTGCGGTCAGCCGACACGGTTGCCGCGCTCGACCTGGGGGCGCGGCGCCCGCATCCGGCGCAGCTGAGAGGCCCGGCTGGCCGCGTAGAGCCCCAGCTTCCAGCCGCTCTCGGTGTGGTCGGGGAATTTGGCGTCGACGGCCTTGTTGACGCGCCGGCCCACCAGCACGCCATCGATGGCCATCACCACGACGAGCACGAGCATGGCCGGGGTCACGGCGCGCTGCACCGTCAGCGACGGGATGGAGAGCATCACGAAGACCATGGCCAACGCGGCGGGCATGAACAACCCCAGCACGTTGCGGCGGGAATCGACGACGTCACGGGCCAGGCGCCGCACCGGCCCCTGATCGCGAGGCAAGAGGTAGCCGTCCTCGCCGGCCATCATCTTCTCGCGGCGCTCCGCCATGTCGGCGCGGCGCTTGAGCTTTTCAGCTTGCCGCTCCTGCTTGGTGAGCTTGGGGCCGCCGAGCTCCTTGCGGCGCTTCCTGGCCTCCGCGGCGGTCAGCGGCGCCGGCGCGACGGGTCCGCGCTTGCGCGCCGCCTCGTTGCGCTTGGGCGTCGGTCGGCCCTTGGGGGCGGTGACGCGAGCGTCCCGGCCGTCCAGCTGGGCCTCGTCATCGGCGGCGGCGGACGCGGCCTCCAATTCGGCTTGCGCGTTGCCCTTCTTGCGGCCCAGCAGATTCACGCCCACCAGGTTACTTCCGTACCCGACCCGCCCGGCATGCACCTCCGGTTCCGTCGACATACTCTGCTGGAATGACGGGCCAGGCGTTGCGGGTGCTGATCGCTCCGGACTGCTTCGGCGACAGTCTCACCGCCGTACAGGCCGCCCAGTCGATCGCGAACGGTTGGCGGCACGGCCGCCCCTGCGACGTGTTGACGCTGGCGCCGCAATCCGACGGGGGACCCGGCTTCGTCGACGTCCTGGCCAGCCGGCTCGGCGAGCGCCGCACCGCCCGCGTGTCGGGCCCCCTGTCCGACGAGGTCACCGCCGAGTGGGTGTTCGACCCGGCCTCGGGCACCGCCTACGTCGAATGTGCGCAGGCCTGTGGCCTGGCACTGCTGCCCGAAGGGCCGACGGTGCAGACGGCGCTGGCCGCACACAGTGCGGGCGTCGGCCAACTGCTCGACGCTGCCCTGCAGGCGGGGGCTCGGCGCATCGTCGTCGGACTCGGCGGCAGCGCCTGCACCGACGGTGGTCGCGGCCTGGTCGACGCACTCGGAGGGCTGGCCGCCGCCAAGGAGCGCCTGACCGACGTCGAGCTCATCGCCGCCACCGACGTCGAGCATCCGCTGCTCGGCGACATGGGTGCTGCGCAGGTATTCGGCCCGCAGAAGGGCGCCGACCCCGACACGGTGGCCACGCTCGAGAACCGCATGACCGCCTGGGCGGACGAGCTGGCCGCGGCCGGCCGCGACGTCCGGGCCGAGCGCGGCGCGGGCGCGGCCGGCGGACTCGGCGCGGCGCTGATGGCGCTGGGCGGTCGTCGCGAATC
>JAHFVB010000055.1:0-6412 GCA_023264755.1 Mycobacterium sp.
ACCAGATCCGCCGGGGCCTTGCAGCGCGTAGGCCAGGTAGCGGGCGTGGGGGTACTGGCCGGAGATCTTGAGCTGCTGACCCGATCTCAGGGGCACCACGACCTTCCAGTACCGCGCGTCGAGGTCGGGGAACAACGTGTTGCCCACCGGACTCCAGCCGCACCCCGGCTCGGCGTCGGCCGGGCTCGCCGGCACTACCGTCGGTAGGACGCCCATCAGAAGCGCGAGCCCTGCGGCGGCGAGCCGTGAGTTGATCACGGGTTCGCCTCCCCCTTCGGGACGACGAGGTTGTCGATGCCTCCGATCCCGTCGATCTCGACGCGAATCCGATCACCGGGTTGCAGCATTCGCCCAGCGGCCCAACCTATCCCGGCAAAGGTGCCGCAGGCGATGAGGTCACCGGGCTCGAGCCGGACGAACGCGCTGAGCCGACTGACGATCTCCACGGGGCCGAGGATCAGGTCGCGGATGCGCCCCTGCTGGCGCAGTTCGCCGTTGAGGTAGGTGCGCAGTTCGGCTGAGTCCAGGTCGAATTCGCTACTCGGCACCAGCCACGGACCGACGGGGCCGTGGCTGGGATAGCTCTTGGCCAGATTCGTGGCGGTCGGGTTGTCGAACTGCAGATCGCGGATGGACACGTCGTTGGTCACCGTGTAGCCCGCGATGGCCGCTGCGGCTTCCTCGAGGTCGGCGTCGAACACGGGACTACCGATCACTGCGACGAGCTCACCCTCCCAGTCCAACTTGGACACGACGGGCGGCATGACGATCGGGTCGTAGGGTCCGGTGATCGCCGAAGTGGCCTTGGCGAAGAAGTACGGGATCTTCGGACGCGGATGGGCCAGTAGATAGCCGGCGGCCAACGTCACCAGCCGGGGTTCGCGCAACAGCCACCTGAGGTTGACCTCGCGACGGTGGTCACGCGCGTTGAGCCCAATCGCCAGGAACTTCGGGGGCCGCGGGATCGGCGCTGCCAGCCTCGTCGTGGCCAGCGGCCGCCGCGGTGCGGCGGCGCTCAGCACGGCGACCCGGTCCTGCCAGCCCGGTTGGCTGATCAGCTCGGTGACCGAGGCTGCGCCGCCGGAAAGGTCGGCGAGCTGGTCGTCGACGACCGCGCCGGGGCGGTGCTGGCCTTGGTCGTCGAGGAACGTGGCGATGCGCATCGGTGGTGTCACAGCGTCTTCCACCGGATCGCTCGCAGGCCGCTGCGGGCCTTGCGGCCGTCGGGCGGCGCGCTGCCGCGGCGGATCAGTTCGGCGCGCGGCACTCCGGCTCGGACCAGTCGCTCCAGTACGTCCGGATCGAACTCCACGCCGATCGGATTGGAGTCGAACTCGCCGCTGCCGATCCAGTCCATGAGCGCTTCGTTGGAATCGAAGTTGTCGACCTGCAACTCGAGCCGGTTGCCGTCGGGATCCTCGTAGTACATCGACGTGGTGGGTCCGTGGTTGATGCACCACACCGGAGTGATGCCGTGGTCGACCAACCGACGATGATTGGCGACGAGCGCCTCCAGACTGGGATAGGTAAACGCGACGTGGTCGACCCCGAACACCTTGCGGTGCAGCTTCCACACCCGCGCCGGGAGCCGGAGTGGGGCGGGGACCGTGACCAGCGCGATGCGGTGATGCTCCTCGTCGTAGGTCAGGAAGGCCACCCGCTTGTCCCGGAACACCAGCACGGCGTCCAGCGTGCGGGTGTACCAGTCGATCATCTCCTGCGGGCGCGGGGTCTTGAAGACGACGTGGGCCAGTCGTTGCGGCGCACTGGGCCTGGGTAGCTGCCGCTCGATGTCGCCGGGGCTGACGAGCACCCCGAAGTTGTTGGTGGACTTCATGACTTTCCCTTCTCGGTACGTGCGGGGTGCTCGGGGCGGCCGGGCGTCTCGATATGGCGCTGATGCGTCACGGACGCGGCTCCAAGGTGAAGTACAGCAACGTGCGCGTTCCGGTCCGCGTGCGAATCGACAGTCGGCACAGCTGCCGTTGCGGGCTCTGTTCGCGCACCTCGCTGACGATCCGGCGGACCGCGGCCGGGTTCTCCGGCAGGTCGTAGCTGATCCGCACGCAGTCGCGGTCGTGGACGAACTCGAAGGGCACGCGCCGCTTACCGAGCGCCCACAGGTTGGCGCCGCAGGTGACGTGGAATTCCTTGCCGCGGTAGAGAATCGAGACCACGGCGTTGACGATCACGAGCGCTAGACGGCGCAGCGGTGCGGGCAGCGTGGCCGTGCCGGGCAGTGTCTGTGCTCGCGCGGCGAAGCGGCCGCGCAGGGTTTCGGGTGCGGGCAAGGTGGCGAATACGACCTCCGCGTCCGTGGTGGTCAACGTCATGGGCGGGCCTCCTGAATCACGAGGTCGGCGGTCCTTTCGGCCAGGGCCGCGATGGTCAGTGACGGCGGGACGCCAGGGGCGCGGGGCAGCACGGCCCCGTCGCTGACGTAGAGCCGCGGTTCGCCGAACGCCTCCCCGGTGTGGGCGACCACTCCCGTGGCGGCCGAATCGGCCATCGCTGCTCCCCCCAGCGGATGTGCCGAGAGCAGTCGCCGCGGGGCCGGCAGGGCGCGCAGGTGGCCCGCCTGTCGGGCCGCCAGTAGCTCGGCGTCCATCCGCTGGTAGACCGACTTCGAGAGGTGCTTGTCTGCGTCGGTGCTAAGGCCGCCCTTGACGGCCCGCAACCGCGCCGGCGACCCGTCGTCGGCCATCCCGGCCAGTAGCTGCAAACCCCTTGGCAGCAAGGGGATGTCCGCATCCAGGTAGTAGGCGTCGGCGGTGTGGGCGGCGGTGTTGACCAGGACACCCGAGGACGGCGTGTTCCGCCGGGCACTGGCCAGCACCAGCGGGTAGTCGCCATTGCCCGAGAATCCGCGGCCCAGCCGTGCCGAGATGCCGGGCAGTGTCCGCAGTCGGTCGCGCGCGTCGAACAACAGGCGCACGGTGTTCATCGTGCCCGCCGCCAGGATCAACCGTTCGGCCTGCACCGTCGCGCGGGTCCGGGTCCGATGGTCGACGAACTCCACCACGAATCCGCCGGCTGCGCGCCACATCCGCTGCACTTCGCACATCGGCCACAGCTCTGCCCCCGCCGCTCGGGCCGCGGGCAGGTAGGTCAGATCCAGTGTGGTCTTCGCACCGTGCGGGCATCCGAGCACACACCTGCTGCAGCGCACGCAGCGGGTGTGATCGATCGCCAACTGTGGCGGCTCCATCGTCATCGCTCCCGTGGCCGCCGCGGCGTTCAGCGGACGACGAATGGGCAACGGCGAGATCGAAGTTGGGTGCTGCATGTCGCGGACTCGGGCGAAGTAGGGGGCCAGCTCGGCGCCGGTGAGCTCCGGCGGGAAGGCGTCCCAGTAGTCCGCATTCGGTTCGCGCTGGATCGCCGCGTACACGTGGGAGCCGCCGCCGACCCCGCTGGCGCCCAGCACCGTCAGGTTCGGGAAGCGGTGTATCTCGTAGAGGCCGTCGAGGTTGACTCGGACGTCGACCGACCGGCGCCGGCCCGCATGGCGGAGGTTGCGCAACAGTTTTCGGCTACCCCACGCGCCGCGTGGCAGCGCGCGGCCCGCCGACGGTGCGAGGTCGGCGGCGGCCGGCCCCCACCAGGGTCCGCGCTCCAGGAACAGCACCCGCATTCCGCTCTGCGCCAAGCGGGTACCCACGACCGAGCCGCCGAATCCGGTGCCGACGACGACCGCGTCGTACCGAATCACTGCGGGACCTCCGGGCGACTGAACAGCTTCGACAGCGCGCGGTGCGGAGACTGCCGTTCAAGCAGGGCGACCCGCAGCGCCGAGCCGATGGCACCGACCAGGAACACCGCTGAGACCGCGAGCTCGTCGCGCAACCGAGAGTCGGGGTCCGGGGCGCCGTGCAGCCGACTCAGGAACGCGTCGTAGGTGTTGCCGCAGCGGTTGGACACCGTCATGCTCAACGCCGTCTGCTCCACCAGGTCGGTTGCCTCGGGTCCGAGGAAGGATTCGGTTTCGGCACGCAGGGCGGGTTGCGGGGCGAAGTCGTTGGCAGCCAACGCCTGGGCGTACAGGATGGCCGTCCAGTTGGCCGGTTCGAATACCGCGGCGTCCCCGCCCACGATGGCGGCCAGTTCGGCCGGGCTGGAGCCGGCGTGCAGCGCGAACGTCTCGTGGGCCACCTGGCAGTGCCGGCACTGGTTGGTCAGCGCCACTCCGTATCGGAGCTGTTCGCGTAGCCGTTCGGACAGTTCGGCACGCCCGGCCCCTCGTACGCGCTTGCGGTCGGCCGCGACGCGACGCGCGTAGGTACGCAGTTCGGGGACGGTGACGGTCCGCTTCGCCGCGGCGCTCATCGCGTCTTGCCCCCCACATCCCTCGGCGCGACGCGAACGGGCAGCTTGGAGAAGCCCCACATACCGATGTCCTTGTCGTCCAACCGGATTGGCGGGTCTTCCGGAACCAGGGTCACCGTCTTGACCCGTTCGGCGAACACGCGCAGGGCGATGCGCGTCTCCATCCGCGCCAACGGGGCGCCGATGCAGGTGTGGATTCCGGTCCCGAACGCGAGGTGTCGGTGCGGATCGGGGCGCTCGGCGTCGAAGTGCCCGGCGTGGTCGTATCGGATCGGGTCGACGTTGGCCGCGCCCAGCATCACGATCAGTTGGGCGTTGGCGGGCAGCGCGACCCCGCCGAGGACGGTAGGTGCGGTGGTTCGGCGCAAGGTGCGTTGCAGCGGCGCGTCCAGGCGCAGCGTCTCCTCGACGAAGGCCTCCAGGAAGACCGGGTCGGTGCGCAGTGCATCCAGGAGCTGCGGGTCGGCGGCGATTCGGTGCACGGCGCTCGCCATGGTGTTAGCCGTCGTCTCGTACCCGGCCACCAGCAGCTGCAGGGCGCTGGTGAGGAGTTCGACGAGGCTGAGCTCGCCGCGCCGGTAGGGGCCGATGAGCGCGTCGGCCACGGCGGTGCCGCCGCGCTCCAGGCGGGCGCGGAAGATGTCGAGGATCTCGAGGTTGAATTCCACGATGAGCCGCGCCAGGTGCGGGTGCTGGGCCAGCCCGGTGCGGGGGTATCCGGGGCGGTCGGCCAACGGGTTGGGCACCCGCAGGAGCCTGGCGCGGTCGTGTTTGGGCAGCCGGTGGGCCAGCCGGGCCGCGGCCGGCGCGGCCGCGGCCAGCCCCGCCAGTTGCCGGAACCTGTTCCGCGGACCGCGGGGTACGGGCAGCCCGGGCCCGCCGTACGGGATGACCAGCCGGACGGCGGCATCGCCGTATCGATGCAACCGCGCCAGATCCGCCTCTCCGGTGGGGAACCCGAACAGCGTCGCGATGACGCTGAGCGGTATGGGGTTGGCCCAGCTCGACATCAGCTCGCCGCCGCCGTTGGCGACCAGTGTCGCGGTGCGTTGGGCCGCCTGTTCGGTGACGAACTCGCTCAGCTGGTCGAGCGCGCGCCGGGTGAACAAGCCCTGGACGGCGCCGCGGACCCGCTTGTGCGGTTCTGGCCGCATGGCCGACATCACCGGCACGTCGTGATCGGGAAAGGGTTGCCCGTCGTAGCGTCGCGGGTCGCGCAGCACTTCGCCGACGGTCGCGTGCCCCGCGACGGTCCAGAAGTTCGGGTGGCCCCGGACCGGTTGCACCGGCGGGTCGTTCAAGGCCTCGTAGTACGGGTGCGGGCAGCGCCGAATGCCGCGGCTGAGCGGATCGAACGCTCCGGTCATCGCGCACCCCGTCGGCGCAGGTTCGCGACCACGGCCCGGGGATCGACTTCCAAGGGGAACAACGGATCGTAGGAGGTCATGGCATCGGCCCCGTCGGACTGCACGTCGATCGCCACCTCGGCGCCATTGGGGTCCCGGAACCACAGCCGGGTGAAGCCCGGATGGCGGGTCGCGCGGTGGGGTTGGGCTTCGATGTCCGCCAGCCGATCGAGTGCCGCCAACGTGTCGGCGACGTCGGCCGGGGTGATGGCGATGGTCGTCACCCCACAGGCTTCGCGATGATGGTCCAGCGCGAGCTCGGATCGTTCGACCACTACGTTGAGCGTCGGGCTGCGCACGACGACGGCCCGTTCGTGACTCGGTGGCACCTCGGTCGCCCCGAGCAGAGCGGCCCACCACGTCAGCATCTGTTCGGGCCGGTACGTCAACAGGTGCACGGTGGCGGCGGCGGTCATGCGGTCAGCTCCTGGGGTGTCGGGCGGCAGCCCTGCGTCATTCGCAGTGCCCTCAGCGCGTCGTCGAGGCAGGCGGTGTCGTCGAGGCGCAGCCGGGCGACGATGTGGTGATCGGGCCGAACCAGCAGCGCCTCGTCGGGACCCAGGCAGTACGGAGCAGCGCGGCTCGTCGCAGCGCCAAGCGCCACGACCGCTACCGCGGGCGGTACCCGGGCTGCCCAGGCCTGCTGTTGGGCCGATGGTGTCAGCAGCGTCGGACAGTCG
>JAHFVB010000055.1:6422-13981 GCA_023264755.1 Mycobacterium sp.
CAGGTCGAGGGTGGAGCGGCGGCCCGGGCCGTCGTCGAGCCAGGCGTGCGGCAGCCGTCCCCCGACACGTGTTGTCGGAGTGTAGAACTCGGGATCGCTCGGCGGGTAGGGCGTTTGGTCGGTGACGACCGCGCCGCCGCGGTAGACCCCGCCGAGGTCGGCGCCCCAACTGCGATAGTGCGGGCCCTGCAGGGCAATGGCGGCGGCCGCCCGCTTCCTGACCCGGTCGCCCAGTCGGCCCCCTCCAGCCGCCAACCGAAGCCGTTGATAGCCCAACCTCGTCATCACCCCGAGCAGTAGCCGAAGCACCCACCGTGGCGCCCCCGACGGGATGCGTTCGAGCGCAGAAGGCAACGTACGCATGGGCTTTCGCGGCAATCCCAGGGCCGCCAGCACGTCGAGCAGGCCGTCGAAGTTGTGTACCGAATCGTCGGTGGCGGCTTGCCCGAGCGGCAGGCGCTCCACCTCGTAGGTGTCCAGCAGGGCCGCGTCGGCGCGACCCGTCAGCACCCAGGCCAGCTTCCAGGCGAGGTTGTGCGCGTCGGCGATGCCGGTGTTCATGCCACGGCCGCCGGTGGGCGGGAAGCGGTGCGCGGCATCTCCGACCAGGAAGCTGCGCCCCGATTGGTAGCGGTCGGCCACCTGAGCGGTCATCGCCCACGATTGCACCGACTTCACCGTGACCTCGACCGAATCGTCGCCGATGGCGTTGACGATGTGGCGCCGGCACACCTCGGGAGGGAAGTCCTCGAGCGACTGGATCGGGGGGAAGTACGGCAGCTGGAACACCAGGTCGTCGGGTGGGCGGTGAACGATGAAGGTGCCCAATCCCTTCGGGGTGTGCGTCCACAGGACTGGACCGCGGCGATTGCGGTAGAAGCGCTCCAGGTCGGCGGCGAAGTGCACGCTGACCATGTGCTGGAGCACTGGGCCCGTCATCGCGATGCCCAGCTCGCGACGCACGGCGCTCCCGGCCCCGTCCGCCCCGATGACGTATCGGGGGCGGAGTTCGGCGGTCTCGTCGTCCCGCCGGACGGTCACCACGGACCGATCGCCGTCGGGGGCTTGCCCGCAGTACTGCCAGCCCGGTTCGAAGTCGATCAAGGCGTTGGCGCGCAACCTCTCCCACAGCATGTGCTCCAGGACGTGCTGCGGGAGGTGTGCGCCTCGCGTCGGGCTGATCGACTCGATGGCGTCGAGCTGTTCGGCCGGCAACTCCAGCACGGGCACGCGGCCCAGTTCGGGTCCGGCGAGCGTGGTGCAGTAGCTGATCGTGCGGAGCTCGTACAGCGGGGCGCTGAGCCGCCGGAGCTCACGTTCCAGCCCGAGCTCCCGCCAGATCTCCAACGATCGCGTCGTGAGCACGTGCGCGGCCGGGTGGGTCTGCGGTTGGGTGCGGCGTTCGACGACGACGCTCCGGACCCCCTTGTCGGCCAACGACAGGGCCAGGGTCGCGCCGACCGGCCCCGCCCCCACAATGACGACGTCGTCGGACTGCCGCATCTGCACCGCCTACATAGGCTAGAACGAATCGTTCTTATCGTTCTACCACACGCGGCCGACGAACGGTGCGGACCGAATTCGACCCGCACGTCCAGGTCTGCTCCACCAGAGCAGCGGCGGACGGGTTTCGACTACGAGCTCGCGGTGGGCCCGGCGTCATCCCGCAGCGGGCGCCCCCGACTCTGATACAGCGCGGCATCGGCGCGGGCGTAGAGCTCCGCGATGCTGGCCGGGGGCGGACTCTGCGTCGCCGTACCGAGGCTGACGTGAGGCGTATGCGCCCGAATGCTCCTGATGAACTCCGCGACGACCTCGGGTTGCTCACCGGCAATGCAGGCGGCGAACTCGTCGCCGCCCAGTCGGGCCAGGACGGTGGTTCGGGGCGCGGCTTGTCGCCAGAGGTGTGCGTATTCGGCGATGCGCCGGTCCCCGGCCAGATGCCCGTAGGTGTCGTTGAGCCGTTTGAGGCCGTCGATGTCGAGGGCAACCACCGTCACGAATCCGGAAGCCGTCCGGAAACGCGTCAACAGATCGCTGGTGCCGATCTCCCAACCGGCACGGTTGAGCAGCCCCGTCAGCGGGTCGGTGCAGGCGGCGGTGAACATCGCACGCATGAGCAGGCCGAACGACTCGGCGGCTCCGGTGATCGCCACGGCGATGATGAGCCCGGTGATGACCCCGACGTGCCGCGCCGGGGCCAGCACCACGGCGATCACGCACGCACCGGTGAGCACGCCGATCAAGAGCACCGCTTGGCGCGGCGGGTGGAAGGCCCGAAGGTACATCGCCAAGAACATCGGGCCGATGAGACACGCGTACTCGGCCGCCATGGAGGCGTGAAAGGCCATCACGATGGGCGTGGCCGCAATCGCCGCGCCGGTTGCCCATACCAGCCGACCGGGCCAGCGGGCCAGACCTACCAGGGCCGAGGCCCCGAAGACCACCGCGATGATGCCCCCGACGGGATTGCCGTACTGAAGGTCGGTGCGCACCGGAAACAAGGTGAAGAAGACGCCGTACGCATACAGGAATGTCGTGGCACTCAAATAGATTCGCAACAGCCGCACGCGCTGCTTGCCCAAGACATGCCCATCCGAGTCGGCCAGCGAGCTGAGGCGGTACATCAGGTTCACCCGTTCTGCGGCTGACGCGTTGGCACGGCCACGAGGTCGACGCCAGTATTACGTGTTCACCCCACTGGCTTCCCCATTGTCGGTCACGCGAAGTGGTGCGCGACTCATTTCCGCTGGCTTTGCCGGGTTCACTCCGAGCCCATCCCCGAACGAGGTACGACCCGCCCCGGCGCGGCGCATCACACCGCATGCTCCGATGTGAAAATCTGCACTGATGGTCGAGGTGACGATCGCCGAACCCGGCGAACTCGGCGCAGCCCAACTGGCTGCCGCAGAAGCGTTGGTGCGATCGGCATTTGGCGCGAACTTCCGCGCACACGATTGGCTGCACGCCGTCGACGGCGTGCACGTCGTACTCACCGACGCTGCGGCCCTGGTGGCGTTCGCCGCCGTCGTGCCCAGAACCCTGCATCACAACGGCCGTGCGCTGGACACCGGCTACGTCGAGGGGGTTGCGGTCCGGGCCGACCAGCAAGGCCGCGGGCTGGGCAGTGCCGTAATGGATCAGGCCGAGGCCGTCATCCGGGCCAGACACCAGTTCGGTGCCCTCAACGCCGTCGAGAGCGCCGCGGAGTTCTACGCCGGACGCGGCTGGCAGCTCTGGACCGGGCACACCCAGGCCGTCAACCCGTCCGGCGGAACCGTCGACACCTACGACGACGCCGACCGGATCTACCTGCTGAATCCCGCCCAGCAGCACCAGACCCTGGACACCGGCCTGCCCTTGAGCTGCGACTGGAGAATCGGCGACCTCTGGTAGCCGCCGACGGCGCAGCACGGGCAGGCCTGCATTCGAACCGAGGGGTGTGCCCCGTGCCCACCCTCGTCGTCTCGGAGCTGCACCTGGTGGTGTGCGGTGTGCCGTACGCCGTCACCGGTGCGCGGTACTGGGCTGCGATGTGACGGAGGGAGTCGAACCCTCGGCACTGCCCTTGGTGCACCAGCAGAGACCGGGTTTGACCCCCCGGTCGGGGCTCGTGCACGCCTCCGAGCCGACTACCTGCTACCCCTCGGTGCTCAATCGAGCAGCTCGACCTCCCAGTTGGAGCGCTGGATCCGCACGTCCAACTCGCGATACTCGCGGGCGACCTGATCGGCCTGCGCCCGCAACTCCGCCACCGGCAAGGCCGACAGCATCTTCAACTCCGAGCGCAGCTGCCGGGTATAGCCGGGCTGGTTCTTCCCCGCGGCCGCGTCGGCAGCGGTCGTCAGCACGTTGTGCCGCAGCCGCAGTGCGTCACGGCGCGCCAACGCATCGGTCAGCGTGCCATCCGCACCGACCTTGGTGACGGCGTTGGTGCGGTTGACGCGCCGGATGAGCGCTTCGTATTCGCCCAGCGTGCCATCGACTTCGGCAAGCAAGGCCGCCGCATCCTCGGCAGGCTCTTCGCCCTCCTGGTAGCGCGCGTTGGCCGCGATGCGGGTCCGCAACTGTTCGATGCGCCGCACCGCATTCGCCCGCAGCGACAACGCCTCCGCCAACTTCACGAGCTCATCCCTCTCACTGATCGCCGGGCCGATGCCCGGGGGCCGGTCCACCCGGCGGTCACCCAGTGTGGACCCGATCCAGCTGGCTGGCAACGCATTTACCGCGTGCGGGGCACGTCGGGCTTGCGTTCGAGCGCGCTCGAACTCCTAACGTCTCGACCATGACCACACCGACGACACCACCCACTTGGATCATCACCGGCGCCTCGAAGGGGTTCGGCCGCGCGCTGGCCGTGGCCGCGCTCGACGACGGAGCTCGCGTCGTGGCCGCTGTCCGCGATCCCGACAGCGTCGCGGACCTGACCGCCACGTACGGCGACCGCCTCTCGAGTCACTCGTTCGGTGCTCGCAACGGCTCCGAGGCCGAGTGTCTGGTCCGGGCGGCGGTCGAGCGTCACGGACGGCTGGACGTCGTGGTGAACAACGCGGGGCGCGCCATCGTCGGGGCCGCCGAGGAGGTCACCGATGCACAGCTGCGCGAGCTGATGGACCTGCACCTGTTCGGTCCCGCCGCCCTCGTGCGCGCGGCGTTGCCCGTCATGCGGGCTCGAGGTGGGGGGACGATCGTGCAGATGAGCAGCCAAGGCGGCCGCATGTCGTTCCCGGGGGTGTCCACCTACTCGGCGTCGAAGTTCGCGTTGGAGGGCTGGTCAGAGGCCTTGGCTGGTGAGGTCGCCCCATTCGGGATCCGCGTCATGCTGGTCGAGCCAAGCCGGTTCCGGACCGCGTTCAACGCCGCCGACGTGCTGGACTTCACCGCCGCCTCCCCGACCTACGAACAGCTGCTGGCCAGCGTGCGGGCCGACATGGCCGGCGCCGACGGCAGGCAGGAAGGCGATCCCGCCAAGGCTGCCGAGCTCATCGTGTCCCTGGTGCATTCCGAGGACGTGCCGCTTCGGCTGCCGCTGGGCGCAGAGGCGGTGCGACGCCTCACCGCGACCTACCAACGTGGGCTCGACGAAGTGGCTCGGTGGGCCGAGGTGGCCCGAAGCACCGACTTCGCCGACGCCGCTGCCTCCGTACGCCCGATCTAGGATCGGGTATGTCCACCGACGAGCTGATGAGCAAGGCGCTTGCGGCACTTCCGGAGTTCGACGGCCCGATGTCGATCGAGGTGATCCACCGCCTCGCCGACACCGGTGAAGTCAGTGAGCCGATGACCATCGCCGAGGTCGCCGGCCTGCTCGACGTCTCCGCGCACACGCTGCGCTACTACGAGCGCGTCGGGCTCGTCGAGGTCGACCGCGATGGCAGCGGCCACCGCAGCTACTCCCCCGAAGCGGTGCGCCGACTGGTGTTCCTCACCCGAATGCGACTGTCCGGCATGGCCATCCGCGATCTGCAGCATTACATCTCACTGGTCGACAGCGGCGCTCAGACCGTACCCGAACGGCTCGACATGCTGCTCGAGCATCGCGACACCATCCGCCGGCAGCTCCGCGAGCTCACGCTCTCGCTGGCCGCCACCGAGTACAAGATCGCCACTTACGGCGGCACCACTGGCGACGCGTGCTGACGAGCCCCGCCCGCTCATCGGTCCAGTAGTGCGACCAGTGGCGCAGCGCCGGTGATGACGGGTGCATGCTGGCGGCGCACCGATGAGCTAAGCCACGTGTCGCGGTCCAGCCGATAGACGTGTTCGACGTACTGGCGACCGTGTTCGGTGATGCGGTGGCCGTCGAGCAGCTCGTAGCCGAGTTTGGCCGACACCGACGCGCTCGCATGGTTGTCCGCGAGCACCCAGGACTTCGCCGCTTCCGCACCCAGCTGGACGAAGGCCAGTTCGAGGACGGCGGCGCGGGACTGGGTGCCGAGCCCGCGGCGCTGAAACGCAGCCAGCAGCCAGGACGTCGTTCCCACGATGCGACGGTGCGGCCACTGCTCGAATCCCGACAGGCTCTGGATCCCCACCGGTTCCCCCGAGACCATCACCGCGAGGTCGAGTGTCCAGCCGGGACGCGTCGTGAGCTCGCGGTTCGACGTCACCCGAGCGATTCGCTGATGCTCGATCTCGTCCGGCGTGCGGTCTTGGAGCCACTTGACGAAATGCGAATCTGCGGTTGGCAGTATCGCAGTGGGCTCGGCGGCACGCCGAGCGAGCACCGCGAGTTCGGTGTCGGTCGGCACCTGCAGGCGGGCGTCCCCGACCGCGATGCCGAGCGCGAATTGCGGCCAGCGCTGGGCTAGTTCGTCACGGTTCACCAGTCACCTCCCACGGTGCCACGCGGTGATACCCCGCGAAGACTCGGCCACCGAACTCGTCGAGCAGTTCGGTGACATGGGCCCGGCGACGGGCCCGGTCGAACTCGCAGAATCGGCGCAGCGACTGCTCGGTCTGCACGAAGAACTCCACCGGCCAACCGTCGACCACGTGCGACGACCGGAAGGGGGCCGGCGGCCCGTCCAACAGCACTGTGACGTCCAGATCCGAGGTGGACGTCGACTCGCAGGCCGCGACACTTCCCCCGAGCCAGGCCGCGCGGGCGTCGGGGAACCGTTGCCGCACCAGCCGTGTCGCGACAACCGCCGCCTGCTCCACCATGAGTCCAGTGTCGACCCTGCTGCTCTGCGATCGCGACACCTTTTCGGGTGCGCGCAGTCTCGACGCCGGTGGCGGGCCGCGGCAATTCTTCGGTCGTCGAACGTGAGCCCACTGCGACAAATCGGCTCGTTTCTCGCAGTGGGCTCACGTTCGGCGACGGCAGCCGTCACGTCGCCGGTGCGCCGTTGGCCGCGTCCGCGATCCTCCGCGCCACCTGTCGTGGCGTGATGCTGGTCGTCGTCTTGCCCGCGCCGTGGGTGCCGTTGATCCAGATGATCACGGAGCCGACGCTACCGGCGGTTCACCGAACGGACGCAAGCCTTCTCGTGTCGAGTCGCGTCTCCACAACCTCGCCATCCACCGATTCGATGAAGTAGACCGCCGCATCGTCGCGCTCCGATACGGCTTCGGCGAACTCGGTTCCGCGGTACAGGACGCCCGCGCCGTCGTCGGTGGCGTACGCAGCGGGCAACACGCCTTGCCCGACGAGGCTCTTCAGCAGCGGCCGGCGTTGACCCTCGGAGTCGTAGTGAACGCCATTGGCGTAGGGCACGAAAGCGAGTCCATCGGTCACCGGCCGCAGTTCAGGTCCGAACGAGTCCGTCGTTCCCCCGGCGTGCCAGCAGATCGACCCGGCCGAGACTCCGGTGAGCACCACGCCGGCTTGCCACGCGGAGCGCAACGCGGTGTCGACCTCGTGCAGTCGCCACATGGCCAGTAGGCCCGCGACGCTGCCGCCGAATACCCACACCACGTCGTGCTCGAGCAGATGCGCGGTGATGTCCTCGACGTTGGGCATCGGAAACAGGGACAGGTGCGATGCGGTGAAGCCCCGCGCTTGGGCAGCCTCGGTGAGGTAGTGCAACACTGATTTGTCGTCACCCATTGCGGTG
>JAHFVB010000422.1 GCA_023264755.1 Mycobacterium sp.
CGGAACCCCGGATTCCTCCTTGAGCCGGGCGACGACGTCCACGGCGTCACCGTTCGCCACCGTGGCGTCCGGCCAGTCCAGAGGTCCGTGCAGCGTGGTCGACACCACCGTCGCCGGCAGGTTCCTCATCCGGGTGACCCACGGGTCCCGCAGCGACTCATCGGCGGCCGAGGCAAGCATCTGCGCGAAGGCCTGATAGGTGTTGCGTCCAAACACCATCTGCTGCTCATCTGCGTATAGGCCGAGCCGATGGTCGAGTAGTTCCGGGCCTTGCTTGCCCCAGTAGCCGCCCCAGTCACCAGCGCTGACGCCGCCGTAACCGTCGAGGCTGGAGAAGACGTCGAAGGTATAGGTGGCGGTCATGGTGTGCTCCTCGAATGCGGTTCGGCGGGGTTTCAACTACAGACGCGAAACCGAAGCGAAACTCATCGCCGTCCCAGTGGTGGAGGCCGATCGTGGGGACTGGTCGAGCGTGCCGCGTCAGTGCAGGCCATAGCTGATGGCCTCGGCGGCGACGTCGGGCAGCCGCGCGTGCAACGGTTCGCCGTGGCCGGGATACACCGCTTCGGCCTCGTGGTGGGCCAGTCGGTGAAGCGACTCCATCGCCGCCGCACCGTCGTGCGTGACCGCCAGGCAGATGACGCACGGCCCGCGGTGGCCCCCGATTGCGTCATGGGTCACCAGGGCGTCCCCGGTGAACATCCCGCTGCCATCGGACAGCAGATAGCTCGTACTGCCGGGGGTGTGTCCCGGCGTGGGAACCGCGCGGAGGCCGCCAGGCACGTCGAGATCGGTGACGTCGGTAAAGGTGCTGACCTTCGTGACGCCGGTAGCGGTGAGGATCCCCATCCGTGCCATGTGCAGGGGGGCGCGGGCCGCCGTGGGATTGCGCAGGACGTAGCGCAGCAGGGAGCGCTCGCCTGGTGCGTGCCGAGCGACCTCGGTCGGTCGACCGGCCAGCGCCGCGTCGGCTTCGTGCACCCACACCCGCGCGCCGTGGGCGTCTTGCAGTTCGGCGGCCAAGCCCAGATGATCACCGTGGGCATGGGTCAGGACGATGTCGGTGAGCTGGGTGGGGGCGAGCCCCGCCCGATCGAGTTGTCGCGTCAGGCTGCGGCGATGGCGCGGCAAACCTGCGTCGATCAGTGTCATCCTGCCGTCCTCGGCGACACCGTAGAAGTTGACGAAGGCATCGCCGAAGCGGTGGATCGTGGCGGTCATGACCGTGTGGTGGGTGCGCTCCGAACGGCTGTGTGATCACCCGTCCATACGTCCGCCGGGTCGACCTCGACGAACTCCACGGCGGTCGCCGCGGTCAGCACGGTCGGCCCGAACAGCGCCACCGGCGTCCACGCTCCGGCGCGGCGATCGGCGCCAGCATTCAGGAGTCGTCTGACGGTTTCGGCGGTGATGGCCGCTGAGACGTCGGCGCCGGGTCCCAGCGTGGCCACCGCGCCCTGTGTGGAACCGTCGTCGAAGGTGAGTTCGGCGTACACCCGAGACGACGCATCGGTGCCGTCGCGGTTGTCTGGGGCGGCGAAGTAGGAAGTCACGTCTGGAGCGGACGTGAGTCGTTGGGCAGTAAGCACATCCGCAGTCGGCGCCGGGACCACCGTCCAGGATCGGTGGCTGAGCACGACAGTGGTCGAGCCGGTGCCGAATGGGGCGGTGTGCAACCGGCCGTCCTCGAACCAGGCGGTACCACGCGCGATGGAGGTGGCCACCGTGGCTTGCACCCCGGGGCTGACGGAGTCGGACGACGGTGCGTTGACGACGCGGACGCGACTGACACTTCGGGTGTCCGCCTCGCGCATGGAGCTCAGCATGGCCTCGCTGACCGTGGGGCCGAATCCGGCGCCACCGATCAGTGTGGATCCAGCGCCTTTGGCGCGGTCCGCGAGCTCCCACAGACACTGGAGTGCAGGCAGCTCGTTGGCGATGTCGACATAGACCGCGCCCTGCGCGAGGGCAGCTTCGACGATCGGAGTGGCCGTGCCGGTGAACGGGCCCGCGGCGTTGACGACGATGGTATCGGGATGGACTGCAGTGGCGAGGCTGGACAGTTCACCGACGGTGATGTCGGTGGCTCCGATGCGCTGGGCCAATGTCTCGAGGCGGCGCTCGTCTCGGCCGGCAAGAATTAGCGGGGTGCGCTGGTCGGCGAGTGTTGCGGCGATTCGGTGTCCGGCGTTGCCGGTGGCGCCGATCAACAGGATCGATGAGTGACGAAACATCTAGACCTCCGTGAGATGTGTCTTGAGGAAATGGATTTGGCGTGTCATGACGGCGTCGACAGCTGGCAGGCCGACACCGAACGTGATGGCGTCCCGGTACCCCCGCAGAACCTCACCGTTACTGCGTAACTCAACGTCCATCGCAAACCATCTTTCGAGTCAGATCAATGATTCATCATCGATGATGAGTCATTGATATACCCGTGGCGGCGAAACGTCAACTAGTTGGCGGCTTCAGTGAGTGGCGGTGGGACGGATTGCCGCTCGTACTGCCGGGAACCGCCCTGTGATCGCGACGCCGGAAGGGGTGTCGGCGACGAGTTTGGTTAGCAGGGCGGTCAATTCATCGAGCTCATGGGAGGTCAGTCGGTCGCCGATGTGATCCCGTAGGCCCCCGGTCTGGACGGCACGCTCGACGGCCTGCTCGCCATCTGGCGTCAGGGTCAGCAGCACTACGCGCTTGTCGTCGCCGCTGCGACTCCGGTCGATCAGTCCGCGCTGGACCAAGCCGTCGACCAGCCGACTGGGGCTGCCGGCTTCGCATACCAGCAGTCGGCCGAGTTCAGCGAGAGTCAACGGCCCTCGGCGACGTACGACTTCGAGAACTTCCTCCTGGGCGGCGTTCAGTCCGACTTCGCGCAATATCGTCGACATCATTCGCGCACCCTCGCGTTGGGCACCCAGGATCAGGAAGCGGATTGCGTCGAGGCGGTCGGCGCCGTCCGCGTCGATCCCGACTGTTCTGGCCTTGGCCATCGCTCTCCCTCGACCCTGCGCTGAAAGTGTCCGATCAATGATAAATCACGGTTATGACCGCGATCGATTGGTCGGTCGCCGCTCAATGCGCGGCTGCCCACCGAGCAATGCTCTGGGCATACAGCGGTGTTTCGACTCGGCAGTGTCGTCCCGACGCCTCCTGCCGGGCGGTGGCCGCCTCGTCGAACGTCTGCCCCTGCTCGGCGATGAGCTTCAAGAAGTCCTCGGTCGGGTGGGACGTCACGGTGTTGGTGTACCGGCACCGGTCCCCGTCGAGCTGCTCCAGGCGAAGTTCCCAAATGACTTGCGTCGTAGTCCATCCCGTGGGGGTCAGGATGTCCGACAGCGACACCATCTTGCAGTAGTGGGCCTCGGCCACCTCGAAGCGGTATTGCTGGATCACCAGGCCCGTGCCGATCATCTCGACGTTGATGGACATCGGGGTGCCGTCGTCGTCGACGGTGTAGCCGGCGGCCTTGTGGTCTCCGGGGGCGCACCGCTGATACTCGTGCGTCGGGAGGGTCTTCAACCACTGCGCAATGTCGACGTGATCGAACGGCGCCTCCACCTCGGCGGTGACGACTGCGTGGGAAAGAACCAGATCGTCGCGAACGGCGGTACTCACTTGTTGGCTCCTGTCGTAGCTCGCTGAACTTGGCTGTTCAGTCGGGACAAGAATGTCCGCGGCGGGGCGGCGCACACAATGACGCTGACGGGACTTGGCAGGTAGCGCTAGCACCCATGGAGTTCTCGCGTACCGGTGGGCCGGGCCGGCATCGGCCACCCGTCATCGGGAAGCGGAGTGTGGCGCCCGGATCAGGAGGCAATGCGGAGCGGAACGGGACTCAGCGCACCGAGGTCACGTCCGTCGATCGTTCGGGCCACCGGCGCGCCGAACTTGGCGTGGGCACTGCGTAGGAGTCCGTCGCGTTGGGCGTCGTCATCGATGTCCGCGGCGATCGCGAGCACGCGATCTGCATTCTGGCCAAGCAGGATTCGACTCAGCGACACGGGGTGGTGAGCCGTGACCACCACCCGATGTCCGGCGGCCAGCAGGTCGTGGGCGATGGCCGTGCCGTTGTCGGAGTCGGCGTGGGTGATCAGGATGATCTCGTCGGTGTTCATGTCCTCAGTGAAATACCGCTCGCTAGGTGCAGGACATGGCGTAGATGTGCGGCAGATGAGAGTCGCGGTGCCGGCGAGCCATCCGAACGCCGACGTCGCAGCGCGGCTCGGCGCACCTGCGCATGAGATCCAGCCCATGTTCAAGGTCGTGAGTGACGAGCGCCATAAGCATTTTGGTCGGCTAAATGTTAGCCGACCTACTAGTGTCGGCATGTGGGTCGGGAAGCCTTACACGACGGTATTGGTCGTGCCGAAACGAACCTCGTCGACTACCTCGACGACGCGGGCAACATCGTCATACCCGAGGGTGTCACGCTGACGTCGCAGCTGGAGCGCAACACCCGCGAGCTCGGACAGACACCGGCCTATCGCTTTCTCGATTACGCCCGCGACAACGACGGCCAAGCCGTTCAGCTGACCTGGTCCGAGCTTGGCGCCAGGGTGCGGGCCGTCGCCGGACGCCTCCAGCAGGTGACCGAACCGGGGGAGCGAGTGGCGATCCTGGCGCCCCAGGGGCTCGACTACGTAGTGGGCTTCTTCGCCGCCGTCCAGACCGGATGCATCGCCGTGCCACTGTTTGCGCCAGAGTTAGCCGGGCAAGCCGAACGGCTCGAGGCGGTGATCGCCGATGCGACCCCGTCGGTGGTGCTGACGACAAGTGCCGCCGCTGAACCGATTACGGAATTCCTGCGCAAACGTCCCAGTCGCAGC
>JAHFVB010000423.1 GCA_023264755.1 Mycobacterium sp.
ATCCCCGTGCCGGGATCGCCATGCTGACGCTACGGCCATCCGGCGGCCGGCACCTCCTCGTGGCGTGCGCCGTCGTCACCGCGGCGACGTCGTGTGCCTCGTCGGCCACGTCCGCCACCTCCGCTACGTCCGCCGCGGCCGCGACTTCGACTCACCACTGCGCAGTGCTCCCCGACTCCGTCGGGCTCTACGTCGGAAACCCGGTCACCCAAATGGGGTACAAGATCGGAACGATCGACGACATCAAGCCCGGCCCGCAGAGCGTGCGCGTCGACTTCACGCTGAACCAGAAGCGCACGCTGCCCGGCGACGTCAAGGCCGTCGTGCGATCGACGTCGATTCTGGCCGATCGCGCCCTGGAACTGGTGGGCAACTACGACGGCGGCGCGACGCTGAGCTCCGCCGAGTGCGTGCCGCTCGAACGGGCCTCCACCCCCAAGAGCCTCTCGGAGATCATCGGATCGGCCAACACCTTTCTCGAGGGGATCAACCCCCAGACGTCGTCCAACATCGGGGACGTCATCAAACAGCTCGATCAGGCGGCCCAGCACAACGGCGCCGGAATCAACCGGATCCTCACGACGTCATCGCGAATGCTGGACAGCCCGGACGCCGCGATCAGTGACATGAGCTCGATCGTGACCAACCTGGGGTTGGTGACCGACACGCTGGTGCAAGTCCGCGACCCCATGAAGCAGATCCTGAATGACGCGGTGACCACCACGCCTACTTTGGTCGACGCCATCGCAGGCGCCCGCGACATGGCCCAGCCGCTCCCCGAGGTCATCACCGCAATCTCCGATCTGGAGATCCACGCAGGCGACGAGATACAGCTGACCCTCGACACGGTGTCGGACACCGTGCGGATCTTGTCCCCCCACGCCGAGGGCCTGGCCAGTCTGCTCGACCCCCTGCCGAGGTGGATCAACGGCGCGGCCAACCACATCAACAATCGGGAATTCATCATGTCGTTCCGGCCGCCGCTGTATCGCGTGCGTTCCCCCAACGGGCCGTTCGTGTGTGCCGTCATGAACGCATCGATGCCGGGCAGTTGCGCCAACGTCGCCGGCCAGCCCTACGGCGTCGACGTCAACCTGCTGCAATACGTCTTCCTGAACGCGACCCGCTGATGAGACCCAGACTCAGAGCGTTCACCGTCGCCATCGTCACCGCGCTCACGGTGTCGTCCTGCGCGTCGATCGGCGTCGGCGACCTCCCGCAGCCCGGCAACAGCTATGGCGACGGCTACGACGTCATCCTCGAGTTCGCCAACGTGTTGAACCTTCCCGACCGCGCCAAGGTCGTCATGGACGGCACGACCGTCGGTGTCGTGGAGAAGGTGGCAGTGTCGCCGTCGGCCGTCGACGTCACCGCCCGTATCGACCGAGCGGTCAAGATTCCGACCGACGCACGGGCGATCTTGCAGCAAGCCACCGTGCTCGGCGACATCTACGTCGCCCTCGAGCGGGCACCAGAAGTGGCCCCCGATGCGTCGACGTTGCCGCCGAACGGTCGGATTCCGCTGGCGCAGACGACGTCGCCGCCGCAGTTGGAGGACACCATCGCCAACCTGGCGGCGTTCGTCACCAGCGGCTCCATTCAGCGCATCCAAGACAGCATCATCAGGATCAACAACGTCACCCCGCAACGGCTCGAGCAGGTGCGCGCCATCTCCTCTCGGGTGTCGGTGGACCTGCAAGACCTGTCGCAGAACGTGGACACGGTCGACACCTGGCTCAACGGCGTCGCGGGTACGGCCAACGCCCTGGCGCTCGGCACGCCGAAACTCGACTACTGGTTCTCCCCGGCCGGGATGACGCAGTGGGATCGGATGTCGACGACCGGCATCTCGATCGGCACCCTGGTGCCGTCGGTCGGAAGCATCTACACCGGCGGCTACTGGCTGGTGCCCCTCTTCGAATCGCTGGGCATCGCCGTCGACAAGGTGCAGAAGTCGAAGTGGGCAATCGAAGGTGAGTATCGGCCCTGGCGCCAACTGTTCACCGACGTCTTCCTACCCCAGGACAAGTACCCGGCGATGAACATCACCTCTGTGCAGACCGCGGACGGACGCGAGATCTCCGGCAATGTCCAAGAGGTTCTGCGCATGTTGGGGGCGGTGCCGTGAAGTTCCGATATGTGTTGTCCTTCACCGCGTTCGCCGTGATCGTCGCATTCTCCGTGTACTACATCGCGGGCCTCGGAGTGCGGATCGGGCCACCCGACGAGCGGGTCAAGGTGAGCATGCAGGTGCCCGACATCAACGGACTGGTGGTGGATTCCAACGTCTTGCTCCGCGGCGTGCAGGTCGGCAAGGTGACCGGCATCCGGACGTCGCTGACCGGCGCCACCATCGACTTCTACGTCGACAAGGACTTCCCGATCCCGCTCGACAGCGAAGTACGTTTGGAGAATCTATCTGCGCTCGGCGAGTCCTACATCGGGTTGCTACCCCGAACGTCAACGGGCCCAACGTTTCACGACGGACTTCAGATAGCGACCGAGAACGTGCGCCAGCCGGCGTCCATCTCCGAACTGGCCACCAACGTCGTTCACGTGCTCGACCAGCTGGATCCCGCGCCGATGAGCCGACTGGTGGGAGAACTGGACCAGGCCCTGCCCGACAAGAACGCGGTGCTGCCCAACCTGGCCCGCGCCAGCATGCTCCTGCGCAACGCGGTCACCAGCATGGACGGGGGCGGTGCGCATCTGCTGGACAACCTCCAGACGTTGCTCCGCAACGCCGGGTTCGTCGGGCCGAGGGTGGCCGAGATCGCTCCGGCGCTCTACGCGCTCGGGCCACCGATCTTCTGGCTCTTCCGCTACGCGCAGGACGTGGTGTTGAAGACGGGGTCCCCGGAGGGCATCCGGAACGTGGGGCGGCTGCTCAACCGGGTCCAGGCCTTCCTGGACAACCGGGCTCCCGACCTGAAGGTGTTTGCCGAAGCCTTCACCCCGAATGTCAAGGCGATGGCCGCCGCTGCGATGAACTTCGACACCGGTCAGATCTTGTCGAACATGCTGGACGCCATTCCCGAGGACGGGACCATCACGCTGCGGGTGAAGACTCCAGCCCCCTAGTCAGTTCGCAGGCAGTAGGAAAGGAAGTGGTCCCGGTGAACAATGTCACCATGACCGAAGAGCCAGCCGATGTCACCGACGACGCCGATGTCGTCGACCCGACGGACCCCTCTGAAAGCGCGAGCACCCCGCCGACTGCGAATGAGGCGCGCGGCTCCGACGGCGGTACCGGCCCCGCGGTGCGCCGGGTTTCGCTGAGCGTCCGCACGTTGCTGACCAGCCTCGCGATCGTCGTGTTGGCCGTTGCGCTCGGGGTGATGACCTGGCTGTACCTGGGGGAGCGCGGCACAGTGCAGGCACAATTGAGTGCCGCGGACGGGCGCAAGCATGCCGAGCATGTTGCGCTGGACTACGCGGTGCAGGCGGCCGCGATGAACTTCCAGGACATCAACACCTGGAAGAACCACCTGACCAACGGCACGTCACCCGAACTCACCGACAAGCTGACCAAGGCTGCGAAGTCGATGGAGCAGCTCCTGATCCCGCTGCAGTGGACCTCGACGGCCGAACCGCTGACCGCCAAGGTGCGGACCGAAACCAACGGGGTGTACGTCGTCGACACCTTCGTCAGCGTGCTGACGAAGACTACCCAGGCGCCGGACAACCTACAGTCCACCGCGACGTACAGCATCACCATTGACGGCAAGAACAACTGGCTGATCACCGACGTCGGCGGGATCGGCGCCGTCGCTGGCGGAAAATGACCAGCAGCCTGCGCTCGATGCGGCGGGCCGGGGTCGGCGCAGCGGCCCTCTTGCTCGTCGCTACCTCGTCGGTCGGTGCAATGCCCGCTGCGCGGGCCGCTGAAACCGTGACCTACGAAGTCTTCTCGGACAGCATCTCGATGGCCGACATCGAGTACGTCGACGAGGGGGGCCGCCGGCTGATCACGTCAGTACCGCTGCCATGGCGGCTCGACGTGCCCATCGCCGACGCCGAGGGCCCGACTGGCAAGGGGGCTCAGGTGCGGGCCGACTGGCGTCGGATCCGCGCTCCCTACAAGTGGGTGACCCTGCGGATCTCCCAGGCCGGTCGCGCATTGTGTGAGAGCACCCTCGACGTGGGTAACGCCACCTGCTACGGCAACACGCCGCACTTCTCGTAAAGCGCCGCGACGCTAGACGATCCAGGTCCACAGGTAGGTGTGCTTGAGCGTGCCCACCGTGTCGAAGGTTTCGACGCTCTGCACGCCGGGCAACAACGCGATCTCGTTGTGGATGGCCGAGATCAGCGACTGCCGGTCGGGTGCAATCATCACGGCCATCAAGTCCAGGCGGTCCAGCACGCGGGTGATCTGTGCGACGTCCTCGCGCTCGGCGAGTAGCTTGGCGACGGCGTTCACCTTGGCCGGCGCGGCCTTGATGCCGATGAATGCGTGAGCGCCCAGCCCGGACACGACGATGTCGGACACCGCTTGGATGCGGAAGACGCGATCGGCTTGCATGCGCTTGATGCGACCGCGCACCGTCCCCTCGGAGACCCCGAGGTCGGCCGCGATCTGCCGGTTGCTGCGCCGGGCGTTGACTTGCAGTGAAGCGATGATGGACAGATCCAGCTCGTCGACGGTGTCGCTCGGTTGAGCCCCTGGGTTGGCACCCGAATCGGCGCCGAACAGCGTCCACTTCGACTCGTACTTCAGCACGTCCAGCGCCATGCTGGCGTGTATCGAGCGCACCCCCTTGATCTTGGGGAGCACGGTGCCGAACAGTTCGGCGATGTGCAGACGGTCCC
>JAHFVB010000056.1 GCA_023264755.1 Mycobacterium sp.
ACGACTTCGAGATCGGCATGCGGCACTCGCTGCCGATGCCGTCGATCATGGACACCAAGGGGCGGATCGCGAACACGGGCACCGAGTTCGACGGCATGGACCGCTTCGATGCGCGGATCGCGGTCAGGGAGGCGCTCGCAGCCCAGGGCCGCATCGTCGCCGAGAAGCGGCCCTATCTGCACAGCGTGGGGCACTCGGAGCGCAGTGGGGAGCCCATCGAGCCGCGGCTGTCGCTGCAGTGGTGGGTCAACGTCGAGTCGATGGCGAAGGCCGCCGGTGACGCAGTCCGCAACGGCGACACGGTGATTCACCCCGCCAGCCTCGAGCCCCGGTGGTTCGCCTGGGTGGACAACATGCACGACTGGTGCATCTCTCGGCAGCTCTGGTGGGGACACCGCATCCCCATCTGGCACGGGCCGGACGGCCAGAAGGTCTGTGTCGGGCCAGACGAGACGCCGCCGGAGGGCTGGGAACAGGACTCCGACGTGCTGGACACGTGGTTCTCGTCGGCGCTGTGGCCGTTCTCCACCATGGGGTGGCCCGATCGCACCCCCGAACTCGAGAAGTTCTATCCGACGAGCGTGCTCGTCACCGGCTACGACATCCTGTTCTTCTGGGTCGCCCGCATGATGATGTTCGGCACGTTCGTCGGCGGTGACGACGTGATCACCCATGACGGGCAGCGGGGCCCACAGGTCCCGTTCGAGAACGTCTTCCTGCACGGACTGATCCGCGACGAGTTCGGGCGCAAGATGAGCAAGTCCAAGGGCAACGGCATCGACCCGTTGGAGTGGGTGCAGACCTACGGTGCGGACGCCCTGCGCTTCACGCTGGCCCGCGGTGCCAGCCCGGGCAGTGACATGTCCATCGGCGAGGACCACGCCCGCGCCTCGCGCAACTTCGCCACCAAGCTCTTCAACGCGACCAGATTCGCCCTGATGAATGGGGCGGCGCCGGCCCCGCTACCCACCGCCTCCGAGCTCACCGACGCCGACCGGTGGATCCTCGGCCGGCTGGAAGTGGTTCGCGCCGAAGTGGATTCCGCGCTGGAACGCTACGAGTTCAGCCGGGCCTGCGAGGCGCTCTACCACTTCGCGTGGGACGAATTCTGTGACTGGTATCTCGAATTGGCCAAGGTGCAACTCGCCGGTCGGCCGGACGGACCCACCAACGCCGTGCTGGCCGCGGTGCTCGACACGTTGCTCAAGCTGCTGCACCCGGTGATGCCGTTCGTCACCGAGACGCTGTGGAAGACGTTGACCGGGGGCGAGTCGCTGGTGATCGCGGACTGGCCGCAGCCGTCGGGCTTCGTGCTCGACGGCGTCGCGGGCGGACGCGTCGAGGACATGCAGAAGCTCGTCACCGAGGTGCGCCGGTTCCGCAGCGATCAAGGACTCAACGACCGACAACGGGTGCCCGCGCGGATGACCGCCATCACCGAGGCCGACCTTGACACTCAGGTCGATGCGGTCAGGTCGCTGGCCTGGCTGACCGAACCCGAGGACGGCTTCACTCCTTCCGCGGCCGTCGAGGTGCGGTTGTCCCGGGCCACCGTGCTGGTCGAGCTCGATACGTCGGGCACCGTGGACGTGGAGGCCGAGCGGCGCCGGCTGCAGAAGGATCTGGCCGCCGCCGAGAAGGAATTGGCCCAGACCGCAGCCAAGTTGGGCAACGCGGAGTTCCTGGCCAAGGCCCCGGACGCCGTCGTCGACAAGATCCGCGGCCGGCAACGGGTCGCCGGCGAAGAGGTCGAGCGGATTACGGCCCGCTTGGCCGGGCTCCGATGAGCGAGCCCACACCCGACGAGATCGCTGCGCTGCATCAGGTCGAGCACCTCCTGGACCAGCGCTGGCCCGAGACGAAGATCGAGCCGAGCACCACCCGCATCAGCGCGCTGATGGAACTGCTCGGGTCGCCGCAGCGCAGCTATCCGACCATCCACGTGGCGGGCACCAACGGCAAGACCTCGGTGACCCGCATGATCGATGCCCTGTTGATCGCGCTGCACCGTCGGACCGGACGCACGACGAGCCCGCACCTTCAGTCCGCGGTGGAGCGCATCTCCATCGACGGCGCGCCGCTCACCCCGGCCCAGTACGTCGACACCTACCGGGAGATCGAGCCCTTCGTCGAACTGGTCGACAAGCAGTCCGAAGCGGCCGGCGGCCCCAGGATGAGCAAGTTCGAGGTCGTCACCGGCATGGCATTCGCGGCGTTCGCGGATGCGCCGGTCGACGTCGCCGTCGTCGAGGTCGGCCTGGGTGGACGGTGGGACGCGACCAACGTCGTCGCTGCGCCGGTCGCGGTCATCACCCCAATTGGGTTGGACCACACCGAATATCTGGGCGATACCCTCGCCGAGATCGCCGCCGAGAAGGCCGGCATCATCGTCAGGCAGGCCGAAGACCTCGTCCCGACCGATACGGTCGTGGTGATCGCCCGGCAGCCGCCGGAGGCGATGGAGGTGCTGCTGGCCGAGACGGTTCGGGCGGATGCCGCGGTGGCGCGCGAGGATTCCGAGTTCGCCGTGCTCGACCGGCAGCTGGCGGTCGGGGGACAGTTGCTCGAATTGCAGGGCCTCGGCGGGGTGTACCCGGAGTTGTTCTTGCCGCTGCACGGAGAGCATCAGGCCCACAACGCGGCCGTGGCGTTGGCCGCCGTCGAAGCGTTCTTCGGTGCGGGCGCCGACCGGCAACTGGACATCGAAGCCGTCAGAGCCGGCTTCGCCTCCGTCACCACACCTGGCCGGCTGGAGCGAATGCGAAGCGCTCCAACGGTATTCATCGATGCAGCGCACAACCCGGCGGGCGCTGAGGCGCTCGCTCAGGCCCTTGAGCAGGAATTCGACTTCCGTTTCCTGGTCGGGGTGATCTCGGTAATGGCCGACAAGGACGTCGACGGCATCCTGGCCGCGCTCGAGCCGGCGTTCGACCAAGTCATCGTCACCCACAACGGTTCGCCACGCGCCATGGACGTCGAGGCGCTGGCCTGGCGAGCCGAGGAACGCTTCGGGCCCGAGCGCGTCATCACCGCCGACACGCTGCCCGATGCCATCGAGCAGGCCACCGCGCTGGTCGAAGAGGCGGGAAACGACAGTGCCTTTCCGGGGGACACGTCGGGCGCCGGGATGGTCATCACCGGTTCGGTGTTCACCGCCGGTGCGGCCCGCACCCTGTTCGGAAGGCTGCCCGAGTGACCGGTCAACCAACGCCACCTGATCCTTGGAAGAGCTTCCGCGCGGTGATGGCCGGCACGCTGGTCCTCGAGGCCATCGTCGTACTGCTGGCGCTGCCCGTCGTCTCCTACTCCGAGGGCGGGCTGAGCCCGCTCAGCGGCGGTTTCCTCATCGGCTTTGCCGTGCTGCTGGTGCTGCTGGCGGGCGTGCAGGGTCGGCCGTGGGCACTGCGGGTCAATCTCGCGATGCAGGTGCTGCTGGTCGGAGGCTGGCTCATCCACCCGGCGATCGGCTTCATCGGGGTGGTGTTCGCAGTGGTGTGGGGGTTGATCGCGTACCTGCGAGCCGAGGTCAAACGGCGCCAGGACCATGGCCTCTTGCCCGGGCAACAGACCCCGTCTACTGACGAGTAGGCTCTGCGGCGTGACGGAGCAGACTCTAGTACTGGTCAAGCCTGACGGCGTGAAGCGACAGCTCGTCGGCGAGATCCTCAGTCGGATCGAGCGCAAGGGCCTGTCGATCGTGGCTCTGGAGCTCAAGACCGTCAGCGACGAGCTCGCCCGGCAGCACTATGCCGAGCACGAGGGCAAGCCGTTCTTCCCGGCGCTGCTCGAATTCATCACCTCCGGCCCAGTGGTGGCCGCCATCGTCGAAGGTCCGCGGGCTGTTGCGGCGTTTCGCCAGATCGCCGGGGCGACCGACCCGGTGGAGAAGGCAACGCCCGGCACCATCCGTGGTGACCTGGCACTTGTCACCCAGGACAACCTGGTCCACGGCTCGGATTCGCCCGATTCGGCGGCCCGCGAAATGGACCTTTGGTTCCCTGGCCGTTAGCTGAACCGGCCGGTTCGTCGGTTTCCCCGCAGCGGTGTGGGATACTGGCCTTGGGTGACCTGCTCCACAGTGTTTGTTGACTGGGGCTAGAAACCCGGATGAAGACTTCGACGAGCGCGACCACCTAGGAACCCTTCCGAGTGCGGCGCGGAGTCCCAGCCATCATCCAGCCAGGCACCGAGGGTTCCCTACGAGCCGCTCGGAGCGAGACCACAACAAGCTCGGGAGAAGTCCCCGAGCCCATAGCGGAAGCCCTCGCGTGGCCGCGTCGATCAAGACGCGCCCGGGGGCTTGAGGAGAATACGTGGCCGACAGTGATTTGTCTCAAGCCCAAAGTTACGACCTGTCCGAAGACGCCCGGCACGACGCGGGCGGCCCGGCCGAGCTGAGCTCGACCTCTGCCGCGTCGCCGTTCGGCGACGCTGACCCGGCTGCCGTCGAGGGCGAGGTGGCCGACGATGCTTCGGAGCCGGCTGTCGCCGACGATCCCGCGGCCGGCGTCGAACCCGATGCGGATGCCGACGCCGAAGTCGAGGCCGAAGTCGAGGCCCAGCTCGCCCCTGAGGTTGAGGGGGAGGCTCAGGTCGACCCCGAAATCGAGGTCGAACTGGAGCTCGCGGTCGAAGTCGACGTCGAAATCGTCGAAGCGGAGGCAGAGCCCGAATCGCGGCTGATGCTCGAGCCGGCCCCCCCGAGCACATCGGCGCCGGTCGCCGACTATCTGCCGCTGTTCGTCGCTCCGCAACCCGTCGTGTTCGTGCCCGTCGCGGATGACGACGACGAAGACGACGATGACGAAGCGGTAGGCGACGAACTCGACGAAGACGACGACCAGGGTGAGCGGCCGGCCAACCGCCGGCGCCGCCGCGGCCGGCGCGGACGCGGCCGGGGGCGTGGCGAACAGAGCGCCGACGACGACGGTGACGAAGACGAAACGCCGGAAAAGGCCGAATCCGAAGAAGAAGCCGACGATGCGGACGACGCGGATGACGAGGACGGCGCCAACGCCGACGTAGCCAACCGCCGCCGCCGTCGCCGTAGGCGGCGCAAGTCCACTGCGGGTGAGGGCGGCGAGGCCGCCTCCCCGGACGATCCTCCGAACACGGTCGTACACGAGCGGGCGCCGCGTAGTGCGGGCAAGGCCGACCGGCCCGACAAGTCCGACGAGATCCAAGGCATCGCGGGCTCGACCCGGCTGGAGGCCAAGCGTCAGCGCCGTCGCGACGGACGCGACGCGGGCCGTCGTCGTCCGCCCATCCTCAGCGAGGCGGAATTCCTGGCGCGCCGCGAGGCCGTCGACCGGGTGATGATCGTCAACGACAAGGTCCGCACCGAACCGCCGCACGAGGGCGCCCGCTATACCCAGATCGCGGTGCTCGAGGACGGCGTGGTCGTCGAACACTTCGTCACCTCGGCGGGCTCGGCGTCCTTGGTCGGCAACATCTACCTCGGCATCGTGCAGAACGTGCTGCCGTCGATGGAGGCCGCGTTCGTCGACATCGGCCGCGGCCGCAACGGCGTGCTCTACGCAGGTGAAGTCAATTGGGAGGCGGCCGGACTCGGCGGCGCGCAGCGCAAGATCGAACAGGCGCTCAAACCAGGCGACTACGTCATCGTGCAGGTGAGCAAGGACCCCGTTGGACACAAGGGGGCGCGGCTCACCACGCAGGTGTCGCTGGCCGGGCGCTACCTGGTGTACGTGCCGGGTGCGTCGTCGACCGGGATCAGCCGCAAGCTGCCCGACACCGAACGTCAGCGGCTCAAGGAGATCCTGCGCGAGGTGGTTCCGGCCGATGCCGGCGTCATCATTAGGACCGCGTCGGAGGGTGTCAAGGAAGACGACATCCGCACCGACGTGAACCGGCTGCAGGAACGCTGGACCGAGATCGAGGCCAAGGCCGCCGAATTCACCGCGAAGGCGGCAGGCGCGGCGGTGGCGCTCTACGAAGAGCCCGATGTCCTGGTCAAGGTAATTCGCGACCTGTTCAACGAGGACTACTCCGGGCTCATCGTGTCCGGGGATGACGCCTGGAAGACCATCGAGGACTACGTGCAGGCCGTGGCTCCCGAACTCGCGCCTCGCATGACCAAGTACGAACCCGCTTCGCCGAATGGGCCGGACGTATTCGCCGTCCACCGGATCGACGAACAACTGGCCAAGGCGATGGACCGCAAGGTGTGGCTACCGTCCGGCGGCACGCTGGTGATCGACCGCACCGAGGCGATGACCGTCGTCGACGTGAACACCGGCAAGTTCACCGGTTCGGGTGGCAATCTCGAGCAGACCGTCACCAGGAACAACATCGAGGCCGCCGAGGAAACGGTGCGCCAGCTGCGGCTGCGCGACATCGGCGGCATCATCGTCATCGACTTCATCGACATGGTGCTCGAGTCCAACCGCGATCTGGTGTTGCGTCGGCTGACCGAGGCATTGGCCAGGGACCGCACGCGACACCAGGTGTCGGAGGTGACCTCACTCGGGCTGGTCCAGCTGACCCGCAAGAAGCTGGGCACCGGTTTGATCGAGGCCTTCTCGACGACGTGCTCGCACTGTGGTGGCCGCGGCATCGTGTTGCACGGCGATCCCGTGGACTCGGCACCGTCGGCAGCGCGCAAGGCCGAGCCCACCAGCCGCCGCGGGAAGCGCGGAAAGAAGGGTGGTGCCGCCGTCGACGTTCAGGTGGCGAAGGTGCCCGCCCACGCCTCCGGTGAGCATCCGATGTTCAAGGCGATGGCCGCGGCCATCCGTCCCGAGGACGAGGACGACGAGCTCGACGAGGACGTCACCGACGTGGTGACCGACGAAGCCGACGGCCGCCATCCCGGCGAGGCCGACGCAGAGTTGGTGCTCGACGAGTCCGAAGACGAGTCGGACGAAGACGAGTCGGAGGAGGACGACGAGGACGTAGAGGACGTCGACCTCGACGATGACGACGAAGACGAGGACGACGACATCGAAGTCATCGACGACGAGGATTCGAGTGAGTCCGAGGACGACTCCGAGGACGACTCCGAGGACGACGACGTCGAGCCCCTCGACGAAGACGACGAAGACGATGAGGACGAGGACTCAGACGATGAGGACGAGGACTCTGAGGATTCGGAGGATGACGACGAGGACTCCGAGGATGACGACGAAGTCGACGTTCCAGAGGTGCAAGTCGAGGTCGTGAGCGTGCGTCGGCCCCGTCGCCGGGCGGCCGCACGGCCGGCCGGCCCGCCGTCCGACGGCGGTTGAGGGGCCGGTTTGACCCCTTACCTGCTGGTCACGTAACCTTGAACAGTTGTCTTTCGGCTCTGTGACCAACCGAGCCGGCGACAGTGTCGGTTGACGGGACAAACCCGCAACCGCACCCCAGACCCGCGTTCGCTGCCCTCGGGTGGCGCGCGCCCGCAACAGCGACGCAGAGGAACACGAGAACGATGGCAGCCGAGAAGGTCACGTACGCAATCGTCAAGACCGGCGGCAAGCAGTACAAGGTCGCCGTCGGAGACATAGTCAAGGTCGAGAAGCTCGAGGTCGAGGCCGGCGACTCCGTCTCGCTGCCCGTAGCGCTCGTCGTCGACGGAGCGAAGGTCACCACCGACGCCAAGGACCTGGAGAAGGTCGCCGTCACCGCTGAGGTGCTCGAGCACACCAAGGGCCCGAAGATCCGAATCCACAAGTTCAAGAACAAGACCGGCTATCACAAGCGCCAGGGCCACCGTCAGAAGCTGACGGTCGTCAAGGTCACCGGAATCAAGTAACGAGCCGTCAGGCGAAGAACCTAGAGAACTAGCGCAGGAGATCTCCAGATGGCACACAAGAAGGGCGCCTCAAGCTCACGCAACGGGCGCGACTCGAATTCACAGCGGCTCGGCGTCAAGCGCTTCGGCGGCCAGGTCGTCAAGGCGGGCGAGATCATCGTCCGTCAGCGTGGCACCCACTTCCACCCCGGCGTGAACGTCGGCCGTGGTGGCGACGACACGCTGTTCGCGACTGCGCCCGGCGCCGTCGAGTTCGGCACCAAGGGCGGACGCAAGACGGTCAACATCGTCCGCATCGCCCGACCGGGGGCCAATGTGGCCACCGGAGCGGCTTCGGAGGCCTGAGCTCCGCTCTTCCAACGTCGACATCGGCGTTTCTGCAGCGGAGCTTCGGCGCTTGCGCTGCAGAAACGTAGATCTCGACATGGAAAGGAAGTCCGATGCCTCGATTCGTCGATCGCGTCGTCATTCACGCGAAGGCAGGCAACGGCGGTAACGGCTGCGCTTCGGTGCATCGCGAGAAGTTCAAGCCGCTCGGCGGTCCCGACGGAGGCAACGGTGGGCGCGGCGGCAGCGTCGTGCTCGTCGTGGACCCGCAGGTGCACACCCTGCTCGACTTCCACTTCCACCCGCACGTCGATGCCCCTTCCGGCAAGCAGGGCATGGGCAACAACAAAGACGGTGCGGCGGGCAGCGACCTCGAAGTCCGGGTGCCCGACGGAACCGTCGTGCTCGATGAGCAGGGCCGGTTGCTGGCCGATCTCGTCGGTGCGGGAACGCGTTTCGATGCGGCCATCGGCGGGCGTGGCGGTTTGGGCAATGCCGCCCTCGCCTCGCGTGCGCGCAAGGCTCCCGGGTTCGCGCTGCTCGGAGAGACGGGTCAGGCCCGTGACCTCACCCTCGAACTCAAGACCGTGGCCGACGTCGGCCTCGTCGGTTTCCCGTCAGCGGGAAAGTCGTCGCTGGTCTCGGTGATTTCGGCGGCGAAGCCGAAGATCGCCGACTATCCGTTCACGACCCTGGTGCCCAACCTCGGGGTGGTGTCGGCCGGCGAACACACCTTCACCGTCGCCGACGTACCGGGACTGATCCCGGGCGCCTCCGAGGGCCGCGGCCTTGGCCTGGACTTCCTGCGCCACCTCGAGCGGTGCGCGGTACTCGTGCACGTCGTCGACTGCGCGACCATGGATCCGGGCCGCGACCCGATCTCCGACATCGATGCGCTGGAAGCCGAACTGGCCGCCTACACGCCGACGCTGCAGGGTGATTCGACGCTCGGTGACCTTGCCGAGCGCCCGCGCGCCGTGGTGCTCAACAAGATCGACGTGCCCGATGCGCGCGAACTCGCCGAGTTCCTTCGCGAGGAGATCGCCCGTCGCTACGGGTGGCCGGTCTTCGAGGTCTCTGCCGTCACTCGGGATGGGCTGCGGCCGTTGACGTTCGCGCTGTGGGACATGGTCGCGGCGTACCGCGCCGCTCAGCCGGTCGTCGCGCCGCGTCGTCCGGTGATCCGCCCAGTCGCCATCGACGAGAGCGGCTTCACCGTGAAGTCAGACGGCGAAGACGGCTTCGTCGTACTCGGGGTGCGGCCCGAACGCTGGGTCAGGCAAACCGATTTCACCAACGACGAAGCGGTCGGCTATCTCGGCGATCGGCTGGCCCGGCTCGGCGTCGAGGACGAACTGCTCAAGCAGGGGGCCACGCCCGGCTGCGCGGTCACCATCGGCGACGTCACGTTCGATTGGGAACCGCAGACCCCCGCGGGTATCGACATCACGATGTCTGGGCGCGGCACCGACATCCGGCTGGAACAGTCCGATCGAATCGGCGCGGCCGAACGCAAGGTAGCCCGGCGGGAGCGTCGCCGCCGCGGCAGCGACGAATGACCAGTTCGCACCGGACTGCGGTGCGCACGGCCCGCAGCATCGTCGTCAAGGTGGGTACCACCGCGCTGACCACACCGACCGGGATGTTCGACGCAGGCCGGCTGGCCACACTGGCCGATGCCATCGAGGCGCGCATGAAGGCCGGCTCCGATGTCGTGATCGTGTCGTCGGGCGCCATTGCCGCCGGCCTCGAACCGCTCGGATTGACACGCCGGCCAACCGATCTCGCGACGAAGCAGGCCGCGGCCAGTGTCGGCCAGGTGGCGCTCGTCAACTCTTGGAGCGCGGCCTTCGGCCGATACGACCGCACGGTTGGTCAGGTCCTGTTGACCGCGCATGACATCTCGATGCGGGTGCAGCACACCAACGCCGCGCGCACGCTGGACCGGCTGCGCGCCTTGCACGCGGTGGCGATCGTCAACGAGAACGACACGGTGGCTACCAACGAGATTCGGTTCGGTGACAACGACCGGCTGTCGGCGCTGGTGGCCCACCTGGTCGGCGCGGACGCGCTGGTGCTGCTCAGCGACATCGACGGGCTGTACGACTCCGATCCGCGAAAGTCGAACGCTCACTTCATTTCCGAGGTCAGCGGGCCAGCCGATCTCGAAGGCGTGGTGGCCGGCGGCGGGAGCAGCCTCGGCACCGGTGGCATGACCTCCAAGTTGTCCTCTGCGCTGCTGGCTGCCGATGCGGGTGTGCCGGTGCTATTGGCGGCGGCCGCGGATGCAGCCGACGCATTGACGGAGGCCACCGTCGGAACGGTGTTCGCGGCGCGGCCCGATCGCATGTCGGCCCGTCGATTCTGGGTGCGTTATGCCGCCGAGGCTGCGGGTGCGGTGGTGCTCGACGAGGGTGCGGTCCGTGCGGTGGTCGAACGGCGTCGTTCGCTGTTGCCCGCAGGCATTACGGCGGTTTCCGGCAAGTTCCACGGTGGCGACGTGGTCGAGTTGCGCGGGCCCGACGCGGTGACGGTGGCCCGTGGCGTGGTCGCCTACGATGCCGCCGAACTGGCCACGATGATCGGACGCTCGACGTCGGAGCTGCCCGCCGAGATGCGTCGTCCTGCGGTGCACGCGGACGATCTGGTCGCGGTCTAGGGCGCTTCGAGATACAAGGTGGCCCAGACGATCTGGGTCAGCGCCTCGGCCAACTCGGCGTCGTAGGAGGTCGGCCTGCTCGGCAGGTTCTGCTGGCAGGCCCGCTCGGTCATCCAGGTCAACACGCTTGCGGTGGTGGCCGCTGGCAGTTCGGTGCGAATGGCACCGGCTTGTTGACCCGCATCGATGACGGCGGCCAGGCGCACCGAGATGTCGGTGAGCAACTCCTGGTAGGCGGCGCCGACCTGCGGGTCGTAGGCTGCCAGTTCGCCGAGTGCGACGAGCAGCGGTTGATGTTCGCGGTAGCCCGCGACGATGCCGCTCATCGCGGCCGCGGCGTCGGCGGAGTCGAGGCGTTGTGCCACCCGCCACCAGCGTTCGCCGGCATCGGCGAGGTTCTCGAAGACGCGACCGGCCAGGCGGAGTAGCAGGTCGCCCTTGTCCTCGAAGTAGACGTAGAAGCTGGCGCGGGAGATGCCCGCCGCGGTAGCCAGCCGGTCGACGCTGAGCTCGGTGAAGCTGGCCCCGTCGGCCATCAGGTGCTCGGTGGCGTCGAGCAGTCGACGCTCGATCTGCTCACGCCGCTCCTGGCGGCTGGCCTGGGACCTTCGTGTGACGGACGGCACCAGGTCAGCGTATCCGAGCAGGCCACACCTTGACTAGACAAAGTGTCTAGACTTATCGTCGCTTCATGACTGTGCCCTCGCTCACACCTTCCAACACCCGCGACTACGACCCGGTCGATTTGTCCTCCCGCGCGTTCTGGGCCACCACGGCCGCCGAGCGCGAGGCGTCCTTCGCCGTCCTACGCGCCGAGCGGCCGGTGAGTTGGCATCGGCCCGTCGAGGACGCGCTGATGCCAGATCCCACCGATCCCGGGTACTGGGCCGTCACCCGCCACGCCGACATCGTCCGCGTCAGTCGGGACAGTGAGACCTTCCTGTCGGGCAAGGGCGTGTTGTTCGAGACCGTGCCCGAAGAACTGCTCGAGGCTTCGCAGTCGTTCCTCGCGATGGATCCGCCGCGGCACACGACGTTGCGCAAGCTCGCGCACGCCGCCTTCACCCCGCGCCAGGTGCGGCGCATCGAGGACTCGATCAAGGCGAATGCCCGGGCCATCGTGGGGGAGTTGCGCGAGGCGGGCAGCGGCGCCGACTTCGTCGAGCACTGCGCAAGGGAGCTCCCGATCCGGACGCTGTCGGACATGGTCGGCATCCCGGAGTCCGAGCGTGCTCAGGTGGCGCAGGCCGCCGACGCGCTGGTGTCATGGGCCGACGCCGACTACCTCGACGGACGCAATCCGCTCGAAGTGCTGGTGGGCAGCCAGATGTACCTGCACCAGGTGGCCGGCGCGCTGGCGGCCGACCGACGGGCGAACCCAGGTGACGACTTGATCAGTGCGCTGGTACACGCCGAGGTCGACGGGGACCGGTTGAGCGACGCCGAGGTCGCCGCCTTCTTCGTACTACTTGCGGTCGCGGGCAACGACACCACGCGGCAGACCATGAGCCATGCCGTCAAGGCGCTCACCGACTTTCGCGATCAGCGCGCTTGGTTGGCCGCCGACTTCGACGACCGCATCGGCAGCGCCGTCGAAGAGTTCATCAGGTGGGCAACCCCGGTGATGACGTTCCGCCGCACGGCCTCGGTCGATTGCGAGCTGGGCGGACAGTCGATTCGCGCCGGTGAGAAGGTCGTGATGTTCTACGCGTCGGGCAACTTCGACGAGCGCGTCTTCGACCAGCCGGGCCGCTTCGACCTTGGCCGCAAACCCAATTCGCACGTCGGCTTTGGCGGCGGCGGGCTGCACTTCTGCCTGGGTGCCCATGTGGCGCGGGCGCAGTTGCGGGCCATCTTCGGCGAATTGCTCACCCAGTTACCCGATTTCGAGGCTGGGGAACCGAGCTACGTGCCGGGCAACTTCGTCCACGGCGTCCGTTCGCTGCCCATCACCTTCTAGGCGATTTCGGCGTGTTGAGGCGCGCTCAGCGCGCCTCAACACGCCGAAATCGCGGGGGTGAGCTCGTCGACGAGCAGCGCCAACAGCTCGGAGCAGCCGCTGTCGACCTTGACGGTGGCCAACTCGTCGCCGCGGGTGGGCCCGCGGTTGACGATCGCGACGGGCTTGCCCGCCGCCACCGCGTGCCGAACGAACCGCAGCCCGGAGAACACGGTCAGCGACGAGCCCGCGACGAGCAGTGCATCGGCCCCGTCGACCAGCGAATAGGACTGCGCCACACGCTCTTTGGGAACGTTCTCGCCGAAGTAGACGATGTCGGGTTTGAGCATGCCGCCACACCGCGCACAGTCGACGTACCGAAACGACTCCGTCTCGGTGACCATCGCGTCGGCGTCCGGCGCCACCGCGATGCCGCCGACCTGCTCGGCCCGCTCGACGAAGCCGGGGTTGAGCGCTTCCAACTGTGCCGCCAACGCCGAGCGGGTCAGGGTGTGACCGCAGTCCAGGCATACGACCTGCGCGTACGTCCCGTGCAGATTCACCACCGTGTGGCTGCCGGCCTTGGTGTGCAACAGGTCGACGTTCTGGGTGATCAAACCGGTGACCACGCCGGCCCGCTCCAATTGGGCCAGCGCGCGGTGCCCGGCGTTGGGCAGCGTCGCATCCATGTGCCGCCAGCCGACGTGGTTGCGCGCCCAGTACCGCTGCCGGAACGTCGGATCGGACGTGAACTGCCGGATGCTCATGGGGTTGCTCGGTGGCGAGTCTGGACCGCGATAGTCGGGAATGCCCGAGTCGGTCGACACGCCCGCGCCCGTGAGCACCGCGATGCGCTGACCTGCGAGCACGTTGACCAGTTCGGGGGCTTCCACGGTGTCCAGGGTAGGCGGCCTGAGACAATCAAGCCGTGGACTTCCATTCCTGCTACCGGCACGGCTTCGTGCGGGTGGCCGCGTGCACGCACCACACCACGCTGGCCGACCCCGCGGCCAACGCCGAATCGGTGCTGCGGACGGCCCGGGACTGTCACGACGACGGCGTCGCGCTTGCGGTGTTTCCGGAGCTAACGCTGTCCGGCTACTCCATCGAGGACATCCTGCTGCAGGACGCCCTGCTCGACGCGGTGGAGACCGCCGTGGCCGACGTGGTCGCGGCCTCGCGGGAGTTGCTGCCGGTATTGGTCGTCGGGGC